>NZ_CP121685.1:2195000-2495000 GCF_029760915.1 Olleya sp. YS
ATCTACCACTTGTACCAGCTCCAATATAGAATAGTCTTCCACCATCTTTAAGTTTTAACACTATTTGATCTGTCAAGTTTTTTATTTGGGGAATTGCTTTTTCTACAGCATCAGGAACAGTCTTATCTTCTTTATTTATATTTTGTAGCAGTTCCAAAACAGACATATTTTCTAGATGATTGTAGTTTGAATCAGATTCTGTAGTTTTTATGAAATCCATAGTCTCTTTGTTAGTTCTGTTTTGCGTTAGCGATTGAACGGTTTGTCTGAGCTCCTCGCAGAGAGCGGAGTAGTGAAAGCGCGACCCTTGTGGTAACGTCCTAATTATTTTATTCTACAATATAAGTAAATTGATAAGCTTGTGAAACCCTAAAATACCCAAGTGGGAAATTGTCCGGATTTGTAATATTTACGCAATTACCTCTTACGGTTGCAGGTTGCGTCTCAAAAGGTCCACCTCCATCTTCTGCTGTTTGTTGTAAAAGTAGAAACATGAATTGATAGAACTGTTCTGAAACTCCATAATTATTTATAATTACTTGGTCACCTGCTTCTAGATCTTCTTCGGTGTAAAAAGCGAATATTTGGTTTCCGTCCGTAAACTCGTCATCATAGACTTCTAATACTGGATATTCTGGAATATCGCTTATAAACTCATAAAAATAATAATTTTCAATATTTTCTGGATCTGTATAATAGGCTTTAAGTTCTATATCCTCTCCAGAAAATCCACCTTCATTATTTTGTTCTATGTAGTCTATAGGTGTAACTGATTTTAGTATTTCTGTACCAATATAAGTTTCTCCGTTGTAGTTTATGTTTAGTGTGTATTCTTGGTCTAATACAGGAATAAAGTTTGTTGTTTTATATATACCTGTGTTTGCATCTTCAATAAAATTAAAAATATTTCCGTTAGTATCTTCTACAGTTACTATTGCGTTGTTTGCTGGTGGAACTTCTGAATCAAAAAATGGTGCTGATAAGGTTAATTTTATTTCTTGATTACTTCCATCTGTACCCTCAAACCAATTTAAAGATGCTTCAATGACTAGTTTTGGATCTGAAGTTGGTACTTTTAAATCGATGACATCTTCACAATTGAATACTATTAATATCAACAATACGTACAATGATCTATTTATTATGTTATGTCTTATGTCTTTCATTTTATTAAAATTTAAAATTATAAGAAACCGATGGTATTATACCAAAAATAGCTAATCTTGTAGCCTCATTGACTCCTGTGTTTCTGTTTTCTCCGAAGCTAATTGAAGCTGCATTGCGACGATTATAAATATTATATACACTAAATACCCAATAGCTTTGCCAACCATTAGTTTTTTCTGGATTAGGTGTATAATTAGCCGAAAAATCTAAGCGATGGTAACTAGGCAATCTATCTGCATTACGGTTGCTATAGCTTGGTATACTTACACCATTATATACGTATTGACCATTAGGATAGGTTGTTGGCTGTCCAGTTTGGAATAAAAAATTGGCATTAAATTTCCATTTTTTATTTAAGTCATAGCTTCCTGTAAATGATATATCATGGGTTTTATCAAATGCTGTATTATACCAATTACTATTGTTTATGCCTAACTCTGAAGGTGTACGTCCTGGTGTTTTCTGCTCGGATTTAGATAAGGTATATGCTAACCAACCTTTAAAGCGTCCTTCGTTTTTTCTTAACAATACTTCTAAACCGTAAGCTCTGGCTTCTCCATTTAGTATGATTTGCTCTATAGCATTATTCGCAATTAAATCTGCCCCATCTATGTAGTCTATTCTATTTTTAATTTTTTTATAAAAGCTTTCAACTTCTAAAGAATATCTATCGTCATTAATAGTTCTAAAATAACCTATAGCAACCTGGTCTAATAGTTGTGGTTTAACATATTTACCACTAGGTGTCCATATATCTAAAGGTGTTGGAGAGGATGTATTTGATAATAAATGCAAGTATTGTGTCATACGATTATAGCTTGCTTTTACAGATGATTGTTCATTTAACTGATAAGCTAAAGATAATCTAGGTTCTAGATTTGCAAAACTCTTAATGACATCGCTTCTATCAAATGTTTCTACACCAATTGGCGTTGCTTTTTCATATATCTGAAAATCGTCATTAAATACTACAGGTTGGTTATTTTCATATATATTTAATTCGTCTTGACCTAAACGTAAAAAGGAGCTAAGTCTTAATCCATAACTAAGAGATAATTTTTCATTAATATCATGTTCTGCATCAATATAAATAGCATTTTCAAATGCATATTTATCTATCAATTTAAACGAATTTATTCCTGAAGTTGGAGTAGAAGGTTCGATTTCACCTGGATTAAATTTGTAATAAATGCTATTTAGTCCGTATTGAAGTTTGAATCCATCTGACACATAGTGTTTAAAATCGTATTTAAAATTGAAGTTTTGAATGCCTGAATTCCAATCAAACTCTACAAAATTAAGTTTTAAACCATAGTAATAATCTGAGTAGATTAATGACATGTTTGAAAATAATTTATCTGAAAATAAATGGTTCCACCTAAAATTAACTACCGTATTACCATAAGTGTTGTCAAAGCTATCTGCAATTCTAAACACATCACGACCAAAATAACCTGATAGGTAAATACTATTATCATCATTTAAATTATAACTAAGCTTAGTATTTAAATCATAAAAATACGCCACATTATCTATATCAAAAAGTGGTAAAAATAAATGTGCATAACTACTACGTCCACCAAATAAAAAAGATCCTTTATCCTTTTTTAATGGTCCTTCTGCTAACAAACGACTAGAAACAATACCTATACCACCATTCATATGAAACTGTTTACTGTTTCCTTCTTTTTGATAAATGTCTAGTACAGATGACACACGTCCACCATAACGTGCTGGAATTCCGCCTTTATATAATTTTAAATCTTTGATAGCATCTGGATTGAAAACCGAAAAGAAACCAAATAAATGTGACGAATTAAATACAGTAGCTTCATCTAATAAGATTAAATTTTGATCGGCTGCTCCACCACGAACATTAAACCCTGAAGATCCTTCACCTGCATTGGTAACACCTGGTAATAGGGTTATAGCTTTGATAACATCTGCTTCGCCTAAAACTACAGGAATGTTTTTAATGGTTGACGATTTTAAAGCATTAACACTCATTTGAGGTTTTTTAATGTTGAGTTTTTCAATATTTTCTGTGATAATAACTTCATCTAGATTCTCAAATGATTCTTCAAGACTAAAGTTTTTAGTGATATCACTATCTAGTGTAATTGTTTCTGTAATTTCTGAAAACCCTAGGTAAGAAATAATGACTTTGTAAGTTCCTTTTGGTAATGTAATCGAGTAGAAACCATACTCGTTAGTAACTGCTCCTGTCGTTAATTCTGGAATAATTACGTTTACACTAATTAATGATTCGTTACTACTAGCTTCTGTTATTTTACCGCTTAAAGTAAATTTTTCTTGCGCTATGATTGCTGAAGAGTTTAATAAAATTATGAAGAGTATAAAGCTTGAGACGTGTTTCATTTTTTAATTTTGATAAGTAAAAGTATAAAAAAAGCTCCCTATAAGGGAGCTTTTAACATATTCTTAATGAATGCTATTAAATACTTTTAAGTATGTCGTTAAATAACTGTATTGGTCGCATTGCCTTTACTGTTGATGCTTCATTTGGAGCGTAATACCCTTGAATATCTACAGCTTTTCCTTGTATGTCATTTAAAGCATTTATTATGGTTTGCTCCTCTGCTTTAAATGCAAGTGCTACAGGTCCAAATTGGGCTTTTAAGTCTGCATCTTTATCTTGGTTTGCTAACGCTTCTGCCCAATACATTGCTAAATAAAAGTGGCTACCTCTATTATCAATTTCGCCTACTTTTCTAGAAGGTCCTTTTTTGTTTTCCAATAATTTTTCTGTTGCGTCATCTAAAGCATCACCTAAAATTTTAGCTTTAGGATTACTGTTTACTTCACTGAAATGTTCTAACGATACAGCTAAAGCTAAAAATTCTCCTAGACTATCCCAACGTAAGTGGTTTTCTTCAACAAACTGTTGTACATGTTTTGGAGCAGATCCACCAGCACCAGTTTCAAATAAACCACCACCATTCATTAATGGTACAATAGATAACATTTTTGCTGATGTCCCTAGTTCTAAAATTGGGAATAAATCTGTTAAGTAATCACGTAAGACATTTCCAGAAACAGAAATTGTGTCTTGTCCAGCTTTTACTCGTTTTAAAGTAAATTCTGTAGCTTTTATTGGAGATAAAATATGAAGTTCTAGACCTTCAGTATTATGATCTTTTAAATACGTATTTACTTTTTTAATTAATTCAGCATCATGAGCTCTGTTTTCGTCTAACCAGAACACAGCAGGAGTTTGAGATGCTCTAGCACGTGTAACAGCTAATTTTACCCAGTCTTGGATTGGTGCATCTTTAACTTGACACATTCTCCAAATATCACCAGTTTCTACGGTATGCTCGATTAACACGTTTCCGTTAGTATCAATTACTTGTACTTTTCCATCTGTAGCAATTTCAAAAGTCTTATCGTGTGAACCATATTCTTCAGCTTTTTGAGCCATCAGTCCAACGTTAGGAACTGTTCCCATGGTTGTAGGATCAAAAGCGCCATGTTCTTTACAAAAATTGATAGTTGCAGTATAGATTCCTGCATAACTACTATCTGGTATTACCGCTTTTGTGTCCTGAGATTTTCCATCTGCATTCCACATTTGACCTGAGTTTCTAATCATAGCTGGCATTGATGCATCTATAATAACATCACTTGGAACATGTAAATTAGTAATGCCTTTATCACTATCTACCATTGCTAAAGCAGGATTTGCTTTGTAAGCCAAATCAATGTCTGCTAAGATGGAGTTACGTTCTGTTTCTGATAACTCGTTTAAATTACTTAATAAGTTTCCAAAACCATTATTGACGTCCACTCCAATTTTATCAAATGTTTCACTATGTTTTGCAAATACATCTTTAAAAAACACACGTACTGCATGACCAAATATAATAGGGTCTGAGACCTTCATCATGGTCGCTTTCATGTGCAACGAAAATAACACACCTTTGTCTTTAGCATCTTTTACTTGTTCCTCTAAAAAGGTTAATAACGCTTTTTTACTAAGTACAGATGCATCAATAATTTCACCTTTTAAAAGTGCTAAATTGTCTTTTAAAATGGTTGTGTTTCCGTTGTTATCTGTGTGTTGAATTTTAACCGAATTTGCTTCACTTAGCGTCACCGACTTTTCATTGTGAGCAAAATCTCCAGCAGACATTGTTGCTACATGAGATTTTGAGTCTTTTGACCATTTACCCATTGAGTGTGGGTTTTTCTTAGCGTAGTTTTTTACTGCTTTAGGTGCGCGTCTGTCTGAGTTACCTTCACGTAGTACAGGATTTACTGCACTACCTTTTATTTTATCGTAACGCTGTTTAGCGTCTTTTTCTTTATCGTTTGTAACTTCTTCAGGATAATCAGGAATGGCATATCCTTGGTCTTGAAGTTCTTTTATAGCTGCTTTTAATTGCGGTATAGAAGCACTAATATTTGGTAATTTTATAATGTTTGCTTCTGGTGTTTTTGCAAGCTCTCCTAAAAACGCTAAGTCATCAGATACACGTTGGTCCTCAGTTAAATAATCAGGGAAAACTGCTAATATACGTGCAGCTAAAGATATGTCTCTAGTTTCTAATCCTATTCCAGAGGACGCTGTAAACGCTTGTACAATGGGTAAAAATGAGCGTGTTGCTAATGCAGGAGCTTCGTCTGTAATGGTATATATAATTTTTGGTGAATTTGACATAAATGTAAATTGTATGTTAGTTTATTTTAAAGCTTCGCGAAGATACAAAAAATAGGAGGTTTTTTAAAGCGAAAACGATTACTTAACGACTCTATTTATTGGTTAATAATTTGATCTTTAATTTTTTGCGGAATTAGCAAAAAACACTTATAATTTTAAGAAATATGAATATTATAGCAGTCCAACAACTCTTCAATTTGTGTTTTTGAGAATTTAGCTTCTTTAATCTTGTTGTGTTCTGGATGAATCGAGTAGTGGTAAGAGGTTGTAAAATCTACTTTGTCTTAAAAAAGCAATAAAAAACAAAAGCCATAACATAATAGACTTAACTATTTATTGTCATGGCTTTCTTGAATTAACACTGTGCTGTCTTATTTAACTTTCGTTAAATCGATCCAAAACTAACGTTTTACATCTTTTCAGAGCAAGCTCACGTTAAATCAATAGTACATTTGGGTGTGACTTTCAAAATGTATTGACCTGTCACTAAATGTACATAGTAATTGTTTTTCTTGATGTTTACATCTTTTAATTCTCGTTTTCACGGTAATTACTGTCAATAAACATTGCTTCTTTTAAATAAATTTGCTTTCACGCCTTTATTTGACTTAAAACTTTCAATTTTACTAGTTAAATCCTGCAAGCATGATTCACTTCTTAAAATCTCATGATTTTTAAATAAACACGACTACACATGTCATTTTCAAAACCTCAAAAAACAATACAATTAAATTTAAACAACTTTTTACATTGTAACCAATATTGCTATTGTTATTAATTGTTTTACTAAAATATATTTTATTTACAAGTCTGCAAAAAAATTAAGCTATTAGATATCAACTAGTTATAAACCATAGTTATTAACAAAAGTTAATAACCAAAAAAAGCCTAACTTAAGTAAGTTAGGCTTTTTAATATGTGTAATGGTGAAGAATTTATTTTCTTCTAGCTTCTTTAATTCTTGCTTTTTTACCAGTAAGACCTCTAAAGTAAAAGATTCTTGCTCTTCTAACTTTACCTCTTTTATTTACTTCAATTTTTTGTAATGCTGGTAAGTTAATTGGGAAGATACGCTCTACACCAATAGTTCCAGACATTTTTCTAATTGTAAAGGTTTCAGAAGATCCAGTACCTCTTCTTTGTAATACTACGCCTCTAAAAAACTGAGTACGTGTTTTAGCTCCTTCCTTAATTTCGTAATACACAGTAATTGTGTCTCCAGCTGAAAATTCTGGTAAGTCTTTTCTTGTTACAAATTCGTCTTGTACAAATTTTATTAAAGATTCCATCTTTATTTAATTTTAAATGATTGATTCAGAGCAACATTCGCGTATCTCGCCAGAGGTTAATCCGAAATTGGATGCAAATATAAGTAAAAAGTAAAAAGTAAAAAGTAAAAAGTGCGATTTTTTACTTAATCTTCCAATAAATCTGGTCGTCTATCTTTAGTACGTTGGTAAGCTTGCTCTTCTCTCCATTTTTCTATATTGGCTGCATGACCAGTTAATAATACGTCTGGTACTTTGTGTCCTTTATAATCTCTGGGTTTGGTATAAATTGGAGGTGCTAATAAATTATCCTGAAAACTGTCTGTTAGTGCAGAGGTCTCATTACCTAACACACCAGGAATTAATCTAATAACTGCATCACAAAGCACTGCTGCACCAAGTTCTCCGCCAGACAAGACGTAATCTCCTATAGAGATTTCTTTAGTAATAAATAAGTCGCGTACACGTTGATCCACACCTTTATAATGCCCACAAAGGATAATAATATTTTCTTTTAAGGATACTTGATTGGCAATACTTTGGTTTAGCGTCTCTCCATCTGGAGTCATGTAAATCACTTCGTTGTAATGACGTTCTGCTTTTAATTTGGTAATGCATTTGTCAATAGGCTCTATCATCATGACCATACCTGCACCACCACCAAACTGTGTGTCGTCAATAGATTTGTAGTTGTCAGTGGTATAGTCTCTTAAATTATGAAAATGAACCTCTACCAAACCAGCCTCAATAGCGCGTTTTAAAATAGAGGCTTCAAACGGACTTTTAAGTAATTCTGGTAAAACGGTTATAATATCAATGCGCATAGTGTTGCTTTATAATTGGCAAAGATAAATGAAATGTTTGGATGCGTATAGATTGAATTTTGGGATATGTCGTTTAACGAGTTTGTGTATGATTAGTGGCGTGTTTAATCACCTAATTTAGCAAATAAAAACCTAATAGAAAATCCGCGAGGATTTTCGTAAGTAAGCTCGAACTAGCCATTAATTATAGAAGGTGTTAGGAAACGTTTTATATAATTATACTAAATTCATCATACTTTTTCACAAACTCTTTACAAAGTGCTAAAAGTTTTATTTGTTCAGTTCTAGTGTCTCTCTTATGTCTATGTTCTTGATATATTATTTCGTTATTAAGAGATATAATATCGGGTAACCATTCAGAAAACAAAAAGAAATAATCAAAATAATAATTCCATTTATCAGTTCCAAAATATTCGTCTCGATAAGATTCTTTGAAAATTGAAAATTGAAATTCAATATTTTCTTCGATAAAAATAACCTCATTCGGGTCATCATTATTCATTATTAAAAAATCAGAAATCACTTTATTTAATTCTTTTAGAGAGTTTAATGTTGAGTTTTGTTCACTTTTAAGAGCATTTCCAAAAATCTTATCAAAATCTGAAAATATTTCAATTTCCAAACCTTGTGTCTCAAGGAAGTCTGTAAAAGTCATTGAAATGAAATGATTAGAGTCAGAACATCTATAAAACTCGTCAACTAATTCAAATTTTGTAGAAATAGATTTTTTATTTCCCTTTAGTAGCCAATCATTTTTTTCGTCATTTGAAATGAAAATTATATCAGATTTTTTTTCCTCACCTAATTCTAATATACTTTTCCAGATAACGAAGTCTCCAATAGCATTGTTCTCTTTAGATTTATCTTTATTTCCTGGAGGTATATCATTGTTTAGTCTTTCCTCGTATTCTTTTATTAAATCTTCTTCGGATAGTTTTGTTGTAAATATAATATCTTCTGTGAAGGTATTTTTATACATAGAAGTTACAGGGTCTGACCAATTCCAATTTGTAATTCCAGACTTTATACTAGTTAAAGAGTCTTTATATTTTTTTATGTTATCAATAATTAAATCTCTATTTTCTTTAAGTTCTTTGTAAGCGTCAAGTTCTCCTAAAATTGGATATTCAAATGGCTTGATACTCGGAATTGTCGAAAGCATATTATCTATATTAGTATAAAGATTGCTTATTTTTGATGACCTATTCCTAGCAAATTCTCGAAGAACGTGTTCAGGTATGTATAATCTTTTTTCTTCAATTAGTTTTTTATAAACTTTTCTAATTTCTTCAATATTTTCCTTTCCAGTATTAAAAGGGGCAAGAAGTGAATTTGTATCTAGAACGAAAATAGCGTCTTTAAATATTTCATCAATTTTCTTTTCCTTTCTATTTAATATTGATTTCGCATCAGGAAATATTTTTTTATATATAAAGTGATTCTTTTTTTCTTCTGACATATTTTTTTCTAATGTTTCCTAACTTATATGATATGAAAACGTTTTAATGTTTTATATCAGTCGTTAAACGAAGTTAGTTGATTTATTTAACAAAGTCAAGTATCATTATATAAGAGATGAGTTTATTAGTTATTTTAAATGACTATGTTTTATTTTCATTTAAAAACTTATACCTAATATAGCTTAATCTTCCAGTCAAAAACTCAGTTTCTTGTCTTGTTAATGGATCTATCATAATGCTTATATTTCTTTGTTTAGAAAACTTTAGTACTAAGTAAGAAAAGCTACTTCCAGGTCCATCGTTTGAGCTACTGACTTCATCTTTAGTGTAAATTCTTTCTAAATATTCTGTTTTTCGTATTCTAGATAGTGGACACCAATTATAACCTACTTTAATTTGATTTTTAGAGTATGTTATTATTGTATCAGAATGAAATATGATAATTAATAGTATTATAATGACTAAAAAAACACTGATTATAATTATACTTTTTGTTTCTGTTGCGCGATATAGTAAAAAACTAGGCACAAAAAGACAAAAACCAATAAGTAATAGTCTAAACAAAGTAGCTACATTCCAATGTAACCTATAGCCAGGTATTGAAATTTTATAAGCATCACGCATATTGGTGATTTGTATATCAGAGCCTTTTAAGATATTGGGATTTTGCATTACTTAGTAGTATTAAACTAATATATTAGTTTTTCTTATAGTTTTTAATAGAGAAGACTTCTTTTATTGTTAATGCGTTTAAAGGAAACTCTAAAAACACATGTAAAAAACTTAAAAAGAATAATGCGACTAGCCCAGTTTTGTAATCATATATATATAATGCAACAGACAACATCCAAATGGCAAGTATTAATATCCCTTTTTGTTTAGATATGGCTTTTTTCCAACCAATAACCGACGTTTTAGAAAACCAATTGAGATAATGATAGGTGTAAGCAAAGCCAATAAAAATCTGAATTTTTAAACCTACTTCAGAAAGTGCATAAAATTTTCCGTTTTGTATTTGATTTAAAAACTCGGCAATTTTAGAATTCACTCCCATCATATTACTTTCTATGTAGGTGTCTATAGCGCTTTGATTTAAGTTGTAACTAGTGGCATCTATAGGAATTAACCAAATAATAAAAGGAATACAAAGCATAACAAAGCCTAATAAATAGCCATAACTGCTTTTAGCTTTTAAGGCGCCAAAAACAATAAATAAAAATGTAAATAGATACACATGAATCAAGGTTGGTAAGAATAATCCAACTAGAAAAAGTGATTTAGGGATATAAAACGTTAAGGTTATAGCTGTGATTATGGCTAAAAATAACACTAAAAACAGATGCTTAGCTTTACTCACAAATATTAAGCCTACAGCTAAAAAAAAACCAATAAGTAATAACGCATTAGTGTTTCTGTTTACTAGTTTAAGTAAATCATCTAACGCATTTGTTAAACCTAAATCCAGAAACTTGTAAATTGGGTAAATAGCTAATATAAAAGGGAAAAGAATAAAAAAGTAAATCCACTTTTTATTGCTTTTAACAAAGTAATTGCGCTCTTTTAACCAGTTAATTTCGGTTAAGTAGTGTAATGGTCCCAAAATAGCATAAGAAAACAAAAACAATTCAAAAGGTAGTTTGATGGCTACCAATAGTGATATTAATATCAAAGCGATATTTAGAAGGTCTATCTTCTTAGTATTCATCAGGTTATGAAGGTTGATTAATAGCGATTAATTTAATAAATATATAATCCTTTTTTGTTTTTCGCTAATTTGAAACTTTAAAATCAAGTCTTAGAGTGATAATAAAACGCTATTTAATCTTTCAATTCAGATTTTCGCATTGGCATAACATCAATACTACTAAACAGTTTTTGAGTGGAAATAATTTGGTTCTGAGATAATTTAATACCACCATCTAAACCAATTAAAATGACAGTAAAAGCGGATTTTTTGTCGGTAAATTTATTAAAAAGTACAGAAGAGGTTATCCACTTATTATTGTCAATCTTGTATTTATTAGGTAATATGTAATACACTAAAAGCTTACGTTCTGCAAAAGCGTCATCGTTATTGTTTAATAATGTAATTTGTTTTTTGAATTCTTCTAAATTTTCAGTTTTAGAAATAACTAACAACACTCTGTTTTTCCATTGATGGGATTTTAAATCTTGTGCTTTTATACTTGTAGCACTAAAGTAGATAATGATTACCAATAAAAATCTCATAGGTTTTTATTTAAAGATACAAATAAAAAAAGAGCTTGAATTCTACAATTAAAGTCCAATTTTATTTTCAATAGTTTCAACAGTTTGCTTTAAAAATTTTGGAGGATTAAAACGGTATCCAAAATACAGACTTGCATAGCTTTTATCGTTAACCATACTTTGTGTATTCTTTTTATTTATGGCATTAGAATCAAAATTAAAACTAGCTCCAGCACTTATGGTTTCTGAGGTGTAACCAAACTGAAACGTGATATCTAAAGCACGAGTAACAAAGGTATTTTTATTTGTTGTATCGTTAGTTTTCTCGTTAGAAAAACGTAAACCTAAAGCTGGAGAAATAGAGGAGGAGATAAACCAATGGTCCTTAAAAGCCCAAGTGTAATAATAGGCTGGTGCTATGGATATATCAAAACTATTTTCTGCAATTTTTTGGTTGTTAATGGTGTTGCTTAACCTATTAAAACCATAGTTTAAACTTGGTACAAAACTACCTGCAGTTTCTCTTTGCCACTCTGTTAAGTGTAATAGATGTTTTAAAGAAAAGTTATTGTTTAGGATGTAAGACGTGGTTCCTGTCCAGCTAGTCGTTTTCAACTGCGGAAACTGAGCTAACGCATTTAAATTATTGTCTTGATAAAACCCTTGTACCTTTCGGTATTCAACACTTTGTATCCATTGGTCTAAAAATATGTTTAATTGATAGTTTAAAAATTTAGATTTAAAATCAGAGTCTTTACTACTTGGTGAAAACCCAACTTTTAATCCTAAAAATTTGTAATTAGCTGCAACTTCTAGTCTATAAGTGTTATTAGCATTAACTAAAACGGATTGGTCATTGTCTTGTATTGAAAACGATTCGTTTTGAGTATTTATATTTGATTTAACCAACAGTTTTTCTCTAAACGATATTATCGAGTTTTGGCTAAAACCAACGTGTATAACGCCTAAAGTGAGTAGTAACAATAATAATCTCATAATTATAAAACAGAAATAAAGGTATTGATTCCTTTAGTAGCAACCTCTGGAATTACAGTTAGGTTTTTAGTACTAGAAATGGATGGATGTGGATCTATATAATATTTTGGTATATGTTGTGGTACAAGATGCATTAAGCTAGCTGCTGGATACACTTGCAATGACGTGCCAATTATTAGTAATTTGTCTGCTGTTGCACAAATAGTAACTGCTTTTTCAATTAAAGGTACATCTTCTCCAAACCAAACAATGTGTGGCCTTAATTGGTGTCCATTGTGATCTGTATCACCTAAAACTAAATCTTTGGTCCACTCTAAAATAAGGTTTTCATCTTTCGTACTTCTAACTTTAAGCAATTCGCCATGCAGATGTATCACGTTAGTACTTCCTGCACGTTCATGTAGGTCGTCAATATTTTGAGTAATAATAGTTACTTTAAAATAGTTTTCAAGGTTCGCTAGTTCAAGATGTGCTTGGTTAGGTTTTACTTGTAACAATTGTCTTCTACGTTGGTTGTAAAACTCTAAAACCAGTTCTGGGTTTGAAGCAAAACCATTAGGTGATGCTACTTGCATAACATCGTGTCCTTCCCATAAGCCATCTTCGCCTCTAAAGGTTTTAATACCACTTTCGGCACTCATACCAGCTCCAGTCAATACCACTAAATGTTTCATTTTTTTTACTACATTTGAAATATGTTATAAACTTAAGATTAATTCCCTTTAATATCTTAATGCTTAGAAAAAAATAAGTCATTCATTTTTAAATAATTAATCCATGAAAACCCTCAGGTATTTTTTCCTTTTTACCGTTTTAGCAGTATTTACTAATTGTGCAGATGATGATACTCCAGAAGTAGTAACGCAAATTGATTCCAGATTATTTGATATTGCCAGTTTTAATAACTCCGGAATTTTCGGTTCTGCAAATTTTATCAAAAACTCAAATAATACAGTGACCATCCAAGTGAATTTAGTTGGGACTACAGATGGAGAATTGTATCCAGCGCATATCCACTTTAATACTGCTGCAGAATCTGGAGCAATTGCAGTAAGTTTAGAATCAGTAGACGGAACTACAGGACAAAGTGAAACTACGTTTAATACTTTAGATGACGGTACTCCAATATCCTACGAAGCATTATTAGACTATGATGGACATTTTGTAGTCCATCAAAGTGAAACCAATAATGCTATTGTGGCACAGTCTGATATTGGACAAAACGAATTAACTACTAACAGCATGACTTATCCACTTAATGAAGTTGATCTCACAGATGTTTCTGGTAGTATTACGTTTACAGAACGTATTAATGGAGAAGCTTTAGCAGTCATTAGTTTAAGCGGAAGTCCAGCAGGTGGTGTCCATCCAGCACATATTCACGTAGGAAGCGTCGCAACTGCACCAGGAGCTATTTTGTTTACTTTTGCTTCTGTAAATGGGACCACAGGAATAAGCAGAACTAATGTTGATGCACTAGATGATGGAACACCATTTGGATATAGTGATATCCTATCTGTAGATGGCTATGTCAATGTACATTTAAGCGCAACTAACTTAGGTTTTTTAATTGCCCAAGGAAATGTTGGTGTGAATTAAAGCACAAAAAATAACTAACCAAAATATTAAACCTGATGGAAAAACCGTCAGGTTTTTTTATTTTTAAAGCATGATAGATATTAAATTATTACAACATCTTGAAACCTATTTAACTGAACAAAGGTTAGCACGTTTTGAACAAGTCTTAAATCAGCGTACTAAACATTTTACTGTAGCTACTGAAGATGTGTACCAATTGCATAATACTAGTGCAGTTATACGTAGTTGCGATGTATTTGGTATACAAGAAGTTAATATTGTTGAAGAAACTAATACCAAACGTATTGACCGAGAAATAGCAATGGGAGCACAGAAGTGGGTAGATTTAAATCGGTTTCATTCTGTAAACGATTGTATTACTACTTTAAAACAAAAAGACTATCAAATAGTGGCTACTACACCACATGCAAAGGATTGCGAGTTATATGATTTTGATGTCACTAAAAAATCTTGCTTTTTCTTTGGAAGAGAAACCCAAGGATTGTCCGAAGAGGTTTTAAAACAAGCCGATTGTTTTTTAAAAATACCAATGGTTGGTTTTACTGAAAGTTTAAATATATCTGTTAGTGCAGCAATAATATTACAGCATGTGACTACTAAATTGAAAAAAACTGAGATAGATTGGCAATTAACCGAAACTGAAAAACTAGAAAAAAGATTAGATTGGTGTAAAAAAACTATTAAAAGCTATGATGAGATTGTCGAACGCTATTATTTAGACTCTAAATAATTTTTAAAACAAAATTATATTATGAAAAGCAATGTTGTAGGCTGGTTTGAAATTCCAGTTAAAGATTTAACTAGAGCAATTAGTTTTTATGAAACAGTTTTTAAACTAAAAATTAACGTACAAGATTTTGGAGATGTCAGGATGGGATGGTTTCCAAATGAAGATGATAAACCTGGAAGTTCTGGAGCTTTAATACAGTATAAAGATTATGTCCCTAGCAAAACTGATGGTGTCTTGATTTATTTTAATTCGGTAGAAATTAATAACAATCTTGAAATAATTAAAGATAATGGTGGCAAAATACTTCAGGAAAAAACACTAATCTCTCCAGAGATTGGATTTATGGCTTTGTTTATTGATTGTGAAGGTAATAGAGTAGCTCTGTTTCAAAGCCCATAACCTCTAGATACGTTTTTTACGACTACGATTTAAGACTTTGTATTCTTCATAACATTCGCTAATTGCGTCTAATATTTGAAGATCATTAGCAGTGGTCACAAACTCTTCAGAGTAGTTACATTGACTTACAATTTCATCTAAATCTATCTTATTTACACCAAGTAATGCTGTTAGCATTTCTCTGTCAAAACGAGCTGCCAAAGTGTTTCGGATGTTGTCATCTTCTTTCATCTTTTTAAGCTTACGCAACTCTTTTCCTTTTTTACTAAAGGTATTGTATAGGAAGTCTAAAGGATTAAAAATAGAACCCAATACTTTGGTGACTGCACTTGGCTGTCTTTTACCAGCTTCATAACCGTTTGACAATCCAGAGATGCTGTATCTGTAGTTAGTGTTGATGTTAACTTGTTTGACATCTACTTCTAAATATCCTGTTAGTTTTAGTCCTGTTACAACAACTTCCTCTAAAGCTAAAGCTAACTCTGTTAACGTAATGGTCGATTTTTCAATTTTATCAACCCAGTCATTAGTTACTTTTACTTTAATAGATTTAAACCCTAAATAGGAGAGGTGAAGCGTATCATTGGCTTTTGCACGTAATTCAAATTCACCTTTTGCATTTGTTGCAGTACCAATAACTTGGTTTAGGTTAACAATATTTACGTTTTCTAAAGGTTGTTTTGAAGTCGCATCAATAATAATACCTTTTACTGTAGATTCTGCTTTAACAGCAGTAGAATCAGTTACTTTTTTCACTGTTGTTTCAGCTGTTGTTTTTTCTGTTTTGTCTTGAGAAAATGCAAAAGTAGTGATGAAACTAAAAAGGAAAATAAATAGGTAGTGCTTCATTGATGTAAATTCAGATATAAAAATAATAAAGAAAACGCTAAAAATAGCGTCTTCTTTTATTTTTGACTAAATATTAACAGAAAGGTTTAATGTTATTTCATTTCAAAATTAATCCTTTCGTCTGTTTCTTGTAGGTCTAGAGTGTGTTGTTTTAAAAACAGATTTATCTCTATCTGCACGTCTTCCTCTATTTTCTTGACCACCTTCAGAGCTTCTACGTCTATCACTTCTGTTACCAGAATTATCGTCGCTTCGTCTAGAACGTCTGTCTCCTCTTGGCTTGTCATCTCTTCTTCTGCGATCTCCACCACCATCACGACGTCTTCCGCCACCTCTGTTTCTGTCACGTCCACCTCGTCCACCACGACCACCTCTGTCTTCGGTAACTTCTACATTGACAAAACGTCCATTGTCTTTATAATCGGTAAAAAAGGCTAAGACTTTCTCTTGATGTTCTTTTTCAGTATTAAAAAATGAAAATGTGTCTTTTACGTCAACTTTAAAGACATCGTCACGACCTAAATCTAAAACGTCTTTTAAAAAGTCTTTTAGTTTCATCCAATCGTAACCATCTTTTTCACCTACATTAATAAAGTACCGTGTGGCGTTACCAGAACTAGTGCGACCTTTATCACGACCAGAATCTCCTGCAACAACATTAAGGTTTTTAGCTTTTTGATAATAGTTATAAAAGCGTGTAAACTCTACAGAGAAGAATTTTTTAATCAATTCGTCTTTACTTGTGTCTTCAAACAAAGCATTGATATCTTCTAAGTACTTATCGATTTCGTGATTAATTTCGGTATTATGAATTTTATTGGCTAAAGACATTAACTGTACTTCGCAAATTTCCATTCCGTTAGGAATTTCTTTTAATTCAAACTTTTTATTAATTATTCGCTCGATACTTTTAAGCTTACGCACTTCACTTTTAGACACAATAACCATAGATACACCAGTTTTTCCAGCACGTCCTGTACGACCACTTCGGTGTGTGTAGGTTTCTATCTCGTCACTTAATTGGTAATTTATAACGTGTGTAACATCGTCCACATCAATACCACGTGCAGCAACATCCGTTGCGACAAGCATTTGAATTTGACGTGTTCTAAATTGTTTCATCACAATATCACGTTGGTTTTGGCTTAAGTCACCATGTAAGGCTCCTGCACTATAACCATCTTCAATTAATTGTTCTGCAACTTTTTGAGTATCACGTTTGGTACGACAAAAAATTACCGAAAATATATCTGGATTTGCATCTGCTAATCGTTTTAAGGCTTGGTACCTGTCACGCGCATTTACTAAATAGTATTCGTGTGATACGTTAGAGGTACTTTCGTTTTTATGACCAACAGTCACCTCTAAAGGGTCGTTCATAAACTTTTTGGCTATGGTTGCGACCTCTTTTGGCATGGTTGCACTAAATAACCACGTGCTTTTTTCTTCTGGAGTTCCTGATAGGATATCTGTAATATCTTCATAAAAACCCATGTTTAGCATCTCATCTGCTTCATCTAAAACAGCATATTGTATTTTGGTGATGTCTACTAAACGTCTTTTAATCATATCTTTCATACGACCAGGAGTAGCCACAATAATTTGCGCACCACGTTTGACCTCACGTGCCTGGTCTGTAATACTAGACCCACCATAAATAGCAGTCACGTTTAGTCCTTTGTTGTACTTACCGTATTGCTTCATTTCGTTTGCAATTTGCAAACATAATTCTCTAGTTGGCGATAGTATTAACCCTTGTGTGGTACGACTATCGACATCAATTTTTTGTAGCATAGGAAAACCAAATGCTGCTGTTTTACCAGTACCAGTTTGTGCTAAAGCAACTAAATCGCGTTCAGACTCTAATAATAATGGGATTGCTTTTTGTTGGACTTCGCTAGGTGTTTCAAAACCTAAGTCTGTAATGGCTTGTAGCAAATTTGCGTCAAGACCAAGTTCTTGGAATGTGCTCATTCTAAATTATAAGTATTCAATTGCTTTAAGTTGGTGTTACCTATAGAAGCGCATTGAACAACTTTAACCTATACTTCTAGTAACACATCCTCTCTCTGAGGAGTAATTTAACGCCTATGCGTTTTTTCAAGGTGCAAAGGTACACTTTTATTTAAGATATTTGATTACTGTGTTACTAATTGTTTAAACTAATGATTTTTAGCGTCTTAGAAAGAGGTTGTGGTGGAGTGTTAAAAGTAAAATTTTAAGGTTTCTGATGTTAAGAATCAGTTTTGTATTAGATTAGTTGCGGGTTTTAAGTTACTGTTTTTCGTTTAAGCACTGACGCTCGGAATTCCGAGTGGATTCGGACGTAGTCGAATCCGCCGTGATTGCGGTTATACATTGTTGGCATTTCGTTATTTTTTATTCAGTTGTATATATTCCATTAGGTTTTTTCCAAACAATAAGGTCAAACTTCCAATCCAGAAGTAAAATCCAATTTCGATTTTCACAGGTGATGTACTTGAACCCATATGCATTGGTAAATCAGTTACAAATACTGCTAAAATTCCGAGCAATACTGCGATTCCACTTAAAGTCAGTTTTGTATTCAGTTTTGATTTTCTGATAAATGTGATAAAGAATAGAATATTCGCTATCCATGCACCAAATGCAAATAAATTTCCAATTAAGATTGAAAGTCCGCCAAATATCAAAGCAAAAATTCCATAAACTCCGCCACTTCCACTAAATGATTCGGTAAAGAGTGAAATCAGGTAAAGTCCAATTATTATGTAATTCAGAGTTTTATTATTCACTTATTCAGTTCAATTAGTAGTGATTGGTTTTAATGAATGCCAACTATAGGTTGATAAGGAATCGTTTTAATATTCTTTATCAGCAGTTCCTATATATTCGAAGTTAATAGAATTTTTTGACAAAGTCAAATCAAATCTTATTCAAATAATCGACTAATAACCTAATGGCTTTTCCACGATGACCAATCTTATTTTTTTCGTCTAAAGAGATTTCTGCAAAAGTTTTAGTGTAACCGTTTGCTTTAAAAATTGGGTCGTAGCCAAACCCTTTGTCACCTTGTTTGGTCGTGGTAATGTCGCCTTTACAAATACCAGTAAACGTTTCCAATTCATTATTTAAGTGTAAAGCAATGACTGTTTTAAATTGTGCTTGTCTACTGTCTTTGCTTTTAAGTTTAGATAATAATAAATCCATATTGTCATTGGCGTCACGTTGTGTGCCTGCATAACGTGCGCTAAACACACCAGGTTCGCCATTAAGGGCTTCAACTTCTAATCCTGTGTCGTCTGCAAAACAGTCGTAACCATACTGCTGCTTGATGTATTCTGCTTTTTGTATAGCATTACCTTCAATAGTATTTTGTGTTTCTGGAACGTCTTCAAAACAGCCAATATCTTTTAAACTTAATAGTGTAATATGACTTGGTATCAAGCTTTGGACTTCTTTAAGTTTGTTGAGGTTATTTGTGGCGAATACGAGTTGCATGATTATAATTTTTACTGGTAATGACTTTAATTAAACCGTTGAGGTCGTAAAACTAACCAATAATCTATTTGCTATTACCTACAACTGATTAAAATTAGAGATTTGATGTAACTATTAATACTTAAAAAACAAAGTTATGCCAAAATCAGAAAATTTTTCATGTATCCCAAAAGAGCCTTTAATAAAACTGGATGAGAACGGAGTTGCACCAATTGTAAAATACTCTATGCCACATGATACTTCATATACAGCTAAAAGCTTTATGCCTTTAGATATTGAGGAAAAGTGTTTTAAAGATGAGCATAGAAAAGAAGGAAATATTGATAATTACAATCGTTTTTCTGGTAAAAGCGAAAAAGAAATAGCCAAAATATTGCATATAGAGTTTAGCAATTTTAAACGAAAAATTAATATGGCTAATATTAAAAACAATGTGTCTTCTGTCTCTTACGATAAAATGGAAGCAGAAATTGCACTAAACGTAAATGTAGAACCTTTAAAAATAAATTAAGATGCCAACTAATACCAATTATCAAAACTATATATCCATGCTAAATTCTGTAGCTTATAGGATAAAAAACGAACAAATGGTACCAGTATATTCTACCAATGCTTATGGATTACCAACAATAAAGTTAGTACCAAGGGTAGAGAAAATGAAACCAGAAATTTTCTTAATAGAAGAGTATGAAATTAAATCTGTTTTAGGCGATTATGGAGCAGGAAAAGTCATAAAAACCATGAACTTTGGACCTAATGAGGAACGAACAATTACGGTGTCCAGTTATAAAAAACGAGAGACGACTAAAAGTTTTTCTAAAAATGTATTGGACTCCTATAGTGAAGAAAGTGCAGAAGAGTTAGAATCGCTTGTAGAAAACGAAGGGACGTCTAACATATCTAACACAACATCGTTAATTAAAAGTGCAGAAGTTAGTGCCGAAATCACAGGAGGTATTAGCAAAAACAACAAGGCTTCGGCTAGTGGATCTGCATCTATTAGTAGTTCTGCAAATAGTGCACGAGAAGAAATGGCTAGACAATTATCTACAGCAATGGATAAGCATACAGCTAAGTCGTCTGCTAACAGAGAAATGGAAATTAATAGTACATCTACAGAAACCGTATCTGAAGGCTCTGAAGAAAGTATTGTTAGAGTCTTGAAAAATCCAAATTTTAAAACGCTAAATATGGTGATGCGTCAAATGGAGCAAGAGTACATTACTGCAATTATTTTAAAAGATGTAAAAATTGGGTTTTGTAATGGTACAAAAGAATCTATTAGATATGCTAAGCTGTATGAGTTAGATCAACTATTGGATGATGTGCTTGTAAAAGAAGAATGCAAAGCAAAAGTAAAATGTAGTGTAATTACCTCTTTAATGAAAGTTAGAGATATGGCAGGAACAGTGCATCCATTTATAGAAGAAGTTACGGAGAATAATTATAAGTGTACCACAGATAAAGATGGTAATACAGAACTGGAGGTTAGTAAAGACAAAACACGTTATTGGAGAAAACGAAAAGATTTAATTCAAACTTTGAGTGACGTTAATAAAGATTTTAAGGACAGAGATTTTATAACAACCAATGGACTTATAATGGATTTAAAAGTCCGTGTGTTAAGGACAGATGGTATAGTTGCTGATGCCTTTTTAGGACATGGTGAAACACTAGATTGTTTTAATCAAAAATTGCAAGATGAAGCCACTAAGACAGAGATTATTAAAAATCAAGAGTTAGAGTTAAAAAATCAAGAAATGAAACTAAAACTTAAGATTATTGAATCTATAACAGATCCAGATAAACAAGCTGATGCCTATCAGAAGATGTTTATGGAGAAGTGTGTTGAATAAGCTAATAACAATTAATTTACGTGATATGTCAAGTGTAGTTTACAATAGATGGAATAATAAGAGCTTAGTTTTATCAAAAAAAGTTTTAGGTATAGATAATGAATTAGATCCAATTGGGTTGCAATTAAATTTATTAGAAAAACCAACATGGAAAACCATGAAGGCCAGTTATCCAGGTAAAGAACTGCCTCCATTTGATTTATATAAAGAAATTGGCGGTAATATGCCAAATTATAAATCTGCTGAAGAACTTTCAAGGTCACCATATGCAAATTCTTGTGCATTCCGTATGAGTAGAGGATTAAATTTGAGTGGTGTAATTCTGCCAAAAAGATTTATACCTAATCAACTTGTAAGGAGAGGAAAGGATAAGAATTATTATTGGGGTAGAGTAAAAGAATTATATCCAATAATGAAAGAAAAACTAGGTGAGCCAGATTTGAATAATAAATTGAAAAGTGCTAATTATGGCGAGGTAAAACAAGGTTTGTCTGATTTGGAAATGACTGAGTATAAAAACAAGAAAGGAATAATAATGTTTGAAGTTAGTGGTTGGGGAGATGCTACTGGACACTTTACTTTATGGGATGGTAATAATTTGATCTACCCAGGAAACCCTGATCATGATAATCCTAATTCTGAACTTTATTATTTTAAAATGAAATATGATGTAAATGATAATGGAAAAAAGAAAGTTGTACAGACTAGTAGAATTTTACTTTGGGAGTTAAAATAATTCTTTTTCTATGGTTAATATTTAGCTGTCTAATTAAATATCAAAAAGAATAATAATTACCTATGATGATAAGGCTCATTTCGTAAAATAGTAAATCCTCTATACAGTTGCTCTATAACAAACAGTCGTACCATTTGATGCGAAAAAGTCATTTTTGATAAGGAGATTTTACCTTTTGCTTTTGTATAGACATCTGGACTAAAACCATAAGGTCCACCAATAACTAAAACTAGTTGTTTGATACCAGAATTCATGTGTTTTTGAAGATAGTTAGAAAATGCTACACTGTCAAATTGCTTTCCGTTTTCATCTAGTAAAATCAAAACGTCAGTAGGTTTTAGCTTATTTAAAATAAGCTCGCCTTCTTTTTGTTTTTGTTGGGCTTCACTTAAATTTTTAACCTTTTTTAAATCAGGGATTATTTCCAACTCAAAACCTATGTAAAAACCTAAACGTTTTTTATAATCATCAATCAACGTTTGAAGAGGCTTACTATCTGTTTTGCCTATGGCTATTAGTTTAATGGTCATATTAAAAATTTCTACCTGTAAAACAACTAGGTTTTGGTTGTATTGTTCGTCCTCTTATAACGCGAGTATGATTTGAGTGTCTAATTTGACTTCTATCTAATCTTTTATTTGACGGTCTTTGGTTGCGAGATCTATTTAGTTCAATTTCTTTTCTTCTCTTATTTTTTTGAGATTCTTTCATTTCGACAATAAAATTAATATTATTAAATCTCAAGTCTAATTTTGCAGTTTCAATATCATTCTTAAATTTAGTCCAACTTTCATTTAAAAATTTGGTGACATAATCTTGAGATAAATATCTATAATAGAAAAAATTACCATCAGGCTTTAAAATTACAAATCCACCTTTTTTATGTTTGAAAAATTTTGAAATTAAGGCTTTAGATAATTTTTGTTTTTTATGGTTTTTTGATTTGTAAGTAAAATTATTCATGACTCCATAAGTATACAAGGCTATGAAATTTTCCTTTTTTGCATATTTAGAACATTTTTTTTGCTGTTTATCAAATTGGTCTCTTCTTGTGTTATAATCTTTTAATGTTGAATTACTTGAAAAATCGTACATTCTTCTAACAAAAGTATTATTAACTAATTCATTATAACCATATAAAGTGTCTATGTAAGAAATTATTATATTTTTTTTAAAGTCTAAATCACCAAACTGTTTTTTTAAGAGATATTGAGTTTGAGACAATTCAGTTGCAGATAATTCTCCAAATTCATATCTATATTCAAGTTTGTTAATGATAATACTATCATTAACTATATAATTTGCTTGATATAAATTTGAATTTGATTTTACATGAAACTCATTTTCAGTAATTGGGTTTAAATTAATATCTAAAAACGTTATTTTTTTTTCTTTTTCTTGAGAATATGCAAAAGACGAAAAAGTAATAAGTATAAATAATAGTTTTTTCATTTATATTAAGCTTTATGCTAATCTACAATCAAAATTCGTATTTCTAAAATCGTCATTCTAAAATCTATTGTTATTTTTACATCAAAATACAATACAATGATAAGCAAAGCCCAATTTGATAAAGAAATACAACTAATAATTACCAATGCTATTAGAGAAGATGTTGGTGATGGAGACCATAGCAGTTTGTCGTGTATTCCAGCATCTACCCAAGGTAAAGCAAAACTTTTAGTTAAAGATCAAGGCATTATTGCAGGTGTGGAATTTGCTAAGCAAGTATTTAATTATGTGGATAAGGACATGACTGTTGAAACGCTAATTGAAGATGGAAGTCCTGTAAAATATGGAGACATTGTATTTTATGTTTCTGGAGCCTCACAATCTATTTTAAAAGCAGAACGTTTAGTACTAAACGCCATGCAGCGCATGAGCGCTATTGCAACCAAAACCAGACAGTTTGTGGATTTGTTAGAAGGTACAGGAACTAAAGTGTTGGACACACGTAAAACCACTCCTGGTATTCGAGCTTTAGAAAAATGGGCAGTTAAAATTGGAGGAGGAGAAAACCACAGATTTGCGTTATATGATATGATTATGCTAAAAGATAACCATATTGATTTTGCTGGCGGAATCACTAAAGCAATAGATAAAACTAAACAATACCTTAAAGACACTAATCGTGACTTAAAGATTATTGTTGAGGCTAGAAATCTTGAAGAAATTAAAGAGATCCTACAGTCTGAAGGTGTGTACAGAATTTTGATCGATAATTTTAACTATGAAGACACAAAAACTGCTGTAAAACTTATTGGTGATAAGTGTTTAACAGAAAGTTCAGGTGGTATTAACGAGAAAACGATTAGAGACTATGCACTTTGTGGTGTAGATTATATCTCGTCTGGAGCATTGACACACTCGGTGTACAACATGGATTTAAGTTTAAAAGCAGTAGATTAATCACTTTATAACTTTAAATACTTAAAACTTTATAACTTAAATATGTCTCAAGCAATAGAAGATAAGCTAAGTAAAATTCCAATCATAAACGTGATTGTTAGGATACTTGGTAAAATAAAGTTGCCAGGACTAGAAGGATTATCTTTATACGATTTATTAGAATTATACATCACTGGAATAGCTAAAGGTGCTTTAACAGCCAGAGCTAGTGCTATTGCTTACAGCTTTTTTATGGCACTGTTTCCGTTTTTGTTATTTATAATTATTGTTATTCCGTATATTCCAATAGACGATTTTCAAACAGACTTTTTAGTGTTTTTAGAGTCTATATTACCACCAACGACTTCAGATTTTTTCTCGGATAATATTTTTAATAATATAGGAGGTAATCAAAATGGAGGATTACTGTCTTCTGTATTTTTGTTGTCTATTTTTTTAATGGCTAATGGTATCAATGCGTTGTTTTCTGGTTTTGAAAAATCGTACCACGATCAGCTGGCACGAAACATTTTTAAACAATATTTATACGCATTGGGAATTGCCTTAATATTAGCTTTTTTATTAATTATTACTGTCGCAGTTTTGGGATATTTTAATATCTATGTCATTGATAATTTAAAAGATTATGGCTATATAGAAAAACGTCAAGTTAGTATTTGGAGTACTTTAGCACAGTATGCTTTTTTTGTAGTTATGGTATATCTAGCAACAGCTGTGCTATATTACTTTGGTACAGCAGAAGGGAAATCGTCTAGATTCTTCTCTGTTGGAGCATTATTTACCACAATATTAATTCTATTAACTTCGTTTTTATTTGGTATTTATATAGAGAATTTTGCCAAGTATAATGAGCTGTATGGCTCTATAGGCGCAATATTAATATTGCTAGTTTACTTGTGGTTAAACGCCAATATTTTGCTGCTAGGTTTTGAGTTAAATATGGCATTAAAACAGCTAAGAAAAACATTTTAAATATGAAAAATATAACAGTTTTAATAATTATATTGATGGTTAGTTTTTCCGTGTCTGCTCAGGATATTTTAGGACAATGGAAAACAATTGATGATGAGACAGGAGAAGCAAAGTCTATAGTAGAAATTTACAAAAAAGACGGAAAGATCTATGGTAAAATCATCGAGATTTTTGATAAAACCAAGCGTAATTTACCATGTATAAAATGTAAAGGGGACGATTATAATAAACCCATTTTAGGTCTTGATATTATTAAAAACATGACAAAAGATGGTGACTATTATAAAAACGGAACTGTTGTAGACCCACAAAATGGGAAAGTCTATAAACTAAGACTTGGATTAACCGATGATGGAAAGCTTCAAGTTAGAGGTTATATTGGTTTCTTTTACTCCACACAGTATTGGGAAAGAGTTAAGTAGTACAATTAACACTTAAACAAATAAACTTTAGATTGAATTATTTTATAGATGTTATCCTTCCAATTCCTTTAGAAAAACGTTTTACATATAGTATCACGCAAGCTGAAAGCGAGTTTTTAAAAGAAGGCATGCGTGTATCTATACCTTTTGGAAAATCTAAAATTTATACAGGAATTGTTGCAGAGATTCACCAAATAGCACCAGTTATTTATGAGGCTAAAGAGATTCATCAAATTTTAGACGACTCGCCAATTGTTACCTCTTTGCAATTACAGTTATGGCAATGGATTGCTAATTACTACATGTGTACAGAAGGCGAAGTCATGCGTGCTGCATTACCTAATGCTTTTTTATTAGAAAGTGAAACCATTATTAGTAAAAATGACAAGCATCAGATTAAGGATACCGATTTAAAAGATGATGAGTTTCTAATTTATGAAGCTTTGCAACATCAATCGTCACTTAAAATTCAAGATATAGCAAACATTTTAGATAAAAAAAATGTTTTACCAGTTGTTAAGCGTTTGGTAGATAAAGAAGCTATTATTTTAAATGAAGAAATTTACGACAAGTATAAGCCTAAATATGTAAGATATGTCAAGCTAACTAGTCAGTTTGCTTCAGAAACTGCCCTAAATACTTTGTTAGACGAATTAAGTAGCAGAGCTAAAAAACAACGTGACGTTATTTTAACGCTATTTTCTTTGTCCGCAAAAACAAAAAAACCAGTAAAAGTAGCCGATTTGGTGGCAGAAAGTCAGACGTCTTCTGCAACTGTTAAGGCATTAATCGACAAAGGGATTTTAGAAGACTATCACATCCAAACCGATAGGGTTATTTATGATGGAGAAGAGAATGAAGATTCAAAAACACTAAACCAATATCAGACCGAAGCTTTAAAGCAAATCGAAACCAGTTTTGATACTCACAATGTGGTGTTACTGCATGGTATTACCTCTTCTGGAAAAACGGAAGTGTATGTCAAATTAATAGAAGAGGTTATAGCTAAAGGTGAGCAAGTTCTATACTTATTACCAGAAATAGCATTAACCACGCAATTGGTGACGCGATTACAAAATTATTTTGGAGAGCAAGTTGCAGTGTTTAATAGCAAGTACTCGGCACATGAGCGAGTTGAGGTATATAATCAAGTGCTAAATAATTCCGCTAAAGCGAAGATAATTTTAGGTGCACGTTCATCTATATTTTTACCCTTTAAAAACTTAGGATTAATCATTGTAGATGAAGAGCACGAATCCTCTTTTAAACAATTTGATCCTGCACCACGTTATCATGCGCGTGATGCAGCAATAGTATTAGCATCGCTTTTTAAAGCGAAAACACTTTTAGGTAGTGCCACACCAAGCTTAGAAAGCTATTATAATGCACAAGAAAAAAAGTATGGTCTAGTCGAAATTAATAGACGCTACAACAACGTCCAGCTTCCAGAAATTGAGCTTGTAGATATTAAAGATAAGCAGAAGCGCAAAAAAATGAAAGGTCATTTTACCGATCGATTAATCGAAGAAATGACTGAGGCTATTGCAGATGGACACCAAATTATATTATTTCAAAATAGAAGAGGTTATTCACCAATTGTCGAGTGTAATACTTGTGGTCACTCACCACAATGCCCTAACTGTGATGTTAGTTTAACCTACCATCAATACCGTAAACAGTTACGTTGTCATTATTGTGGATATAATAGTGCAATGTTACAAAAATGTATGGCTTGCGGTACTACAGATTTAGACACAAAAGGCTTTGGAACTGAACAAATAGAAAGCGAAGTCAAGCAACTGTTCCCAGATTTAAAAGTGGCTAGAATGGACTTAGATACGACTAGAGGAAAGTTTGGTTACGAAAAAATAATTACTGCTTTTGAGCAACAAGACATAGATGTATTAGTAGGTACACAAATGCTAACAAAAGGACTAGATTTTAGAAATGTTAAGGTCGTTGGTGTGATGAATGCAGATAACTTGTTAAATTTTCCAGATTTTAGAGCACATGAACGTAGTTTTCAACTCATGTTGCAAGTTTCAGGTAGAGCAGGACGTACAGAAAAACGAGGTAAAGTTTTAATACAAACCTATAATCCGTATCATAAAATATTACAGCAAGTATCTACTAACGATTATGTTAGTATGTTTAAAGAGCAATTAGAAGAGCGATACAATTACAACTATCCACCATACTTTAGATTAATTAAAATTACGTTGAAGCATCGTGATTATAATAAAGTAAATATTGCGTCAGATTGGTTGGCTAAAGCGCTAACTCAATTATTTAAACATTATGTTTTAGGACCAGAGTTTCCGCCAATTTCAAGAATTAGAAACCAGTATCATAAAAATATTTTGATTAAAATTCCACAAGGCCAATCTTTAAATAAAACTAAAGAGGCTATAAAAAAAGTAAACTCCAGTTTTAGTGCAATTGCAGATTTTAAGTCTGTAAGGGTAATTATTAACGTGGATAACTACTAAAATTAGTATTCAATAGTTTAAAGACAAAAAAAATCCCGCTTTTACAAGCAGGATTTTGTTTATAATGTAATTAGTGTTTCATTTTAAATGCTATTTAAAGCGTCAACCAATTGTGTTTTTTTGTTTCTACTTAACGGTATTTCGTAAGCTCCAACTTCAACATTTTTACTGTTAAATCTATCAACTTTGTCAAGATTTACAATGTAAGATTTGTGGATTCTTAAAAACTTACCTTCAGGTAATTCGTGTTCAAAAGCTTTCATCGTAGATAATACAACAAGACTAGTATCTTCAGTTACTAATTTTACATAGTCACCAAGTGCTTCAATCCATTTAATATCTCTAATGTAAACTTTACGCTTTTTAAGGTTGCTTTTTACAAAAATGTGTTCTCCTTCTTCTTGATTAAAATCAAGCTTCAATTTGTGTTGCTCAACAGCTTTTTCTACAGCCTGATTAAAACGCTCTCTAGTTATAGGTTTTTGTAAATAATCTGTTGCATCGTAGTTAAATGCTTTAAATGCGTATTCTGTCTTACCAGTTACAAAAATAATTTGGGGTTTGTTATTTAGGACATCTAGTAATTCAAAACCATTTAATACAGGCATTTCAATATCTAAAAAGATAAGATCTACCTTGTGTGTGTTTAATCCGTTTTTAGTTTCTAAAGCACTGCTGTATTCAGCAATTAAATTTAGATTGTTGTTGTTCTCAATTAGCTTTACAATAGATAGTCTTTGTATTGCCGAATCGTCAACTACTACACAATTTAATATCATAGTATTCTTCTTTATAGGTTAAGTTATCGACAATAGTACAAAAAATTCGGATTAAAACCAAAAAACATCGCTAAAATGTAAATTTTAACATTTCGGAAAGTTTCTACCGAATGCTTTTTTTTGAATAGAATTTAGGTGTAAAACTACTTGTGAGATTAAATAAAAAGAATTATTTTTGCACTCATTTTTAACACAATAAATTAGATTTTATGAATCATTATGAAACTGTTTTCATCTTAAATCCCGTTTTATCTGAAACTCAGATAAAGGAAACAGTACAGAAATACGAAGAATTTCTTACTAGTAGAGGAGCAAAGATGATATCAAAAGAAGATTGGGGACTTAAAAAGTTAGCGTACCCAATCCAAAACAAAAAAAGTGGGTTTTATCACTTATTTGAATTTCAAGTAGATGGAGAACACATTAATCCTTTAGAAGTAGAGTTTAGACGTGACGAGCGTTTTATGCGTTACTTAACTGTAGCTATGGACAAACATGCAGTGTCATGGGCGGAACGTAGAAGAGCTAAACTAAAACAAAAAGCGTAATCATGGCAAGTATAGATCAACAAGCAAAAGGTAAAAAAGAAGGAGAAATCAGATATCTTACTCCTTTAAATATTGAAACTAACAAGAATAAAAAGTATTGTCGTTTCAAAAAGTCTGGTATCAAGTATGTAGACTATAAAGATCCAGATTGGTTATTAGGATTTGTTAACGAGCAAGGTAAAATTTTACCAAGACGTTTAACAGGTACGTCATTAAAGTATCAAAGAAAAGTGTCTGTAGCTGTAAAAAGAGCACGTCACTTAGCTTTAATGCCATACGTAGCAGATTTATTAAAATAAAAATATCATAACAATGGAACTTATATTAAAACAAGACGTTGAGAACTTAGGATTTAAAGACGATGTTGTAACGGTTAAGAACGGTTATGGTAGAAACTTTTTAATTCCTTCTGGACATGCAGTTTTAGCAACAAAGTCTGCTAAAAAAGTATTAGAAGAAACGTTAAAACAACGTGCATACAAAGAAACTAAAGAAATTGAAGAAGCAAATAAAGTAGCAGAAGCTATCAAAGCTTTAGATATTAAAATAGCTGCTAAAGTTGGTGCTGGAGACAAATTATTTGGATCTGTAAACAATATTGATGTAGCAGATGCTTTAGCTAAAGAAGGTCAAGACATCGACAAAAAATACATCTCTGTAACTACAGTGAAGCGTTTAGGAAAATATAACGCAACTGTACGTTTACACAGAACTGTAAATGTAGACATGGAGTTTGAAGTAGTAGCACAAGCTTAATTTCAAACCTAACATTATAATTTAAACCGTTTAGACTTTCTAGACGGTTTTTTTAATTTTATCCACTTAAACTATTACGCTTTAGCGGAAATAAAGCCATGAAATATTTATACGTTGTCTTCTTGTTTATAGGTTTAGTGTCTTGCAAGAACAATACTACAGATACTTCCGTTTCAACCGAAACAGAAGTAGTCAAACAAAAGCAATCTGCATTAATTGAAGCTTTTAAATACAATCCTCAAGACGAACCAATCATTAGTGTGCATAGAGGCGGAAAAGGATTGAAAGACTATCCTGAAAACTGTTTAGAGACTTTACAATATATAAACGACAGTATTCCAGCTATTTTTGAAATAGATGTCGCACAAACTAGAGATAACGTGTTAGTACTTATGCACGATAATACTCTAGAGCGTACCACAACGGGAACAGACAGGCTAAATACATATACTTACCAAGAGTTACTAGCGTTTAATTTGGTGGACGATTTTGGTCATGAAACCACATATAAAATCCCGACATTAAAAGAGGTGCTACTTTGGGCAAAACAGAATCATGTTATTCTTACTTTAGATAAGAAACGAACTGTCTCTTTTGATGCACTAATAGCATTAGTGAAGCAGTTAGATGCAGAGGATGTGTCTATAATAATTACTTACGACTTAAAGCAAGCAATCGAAGCCTATCAATTAGCACCAGATTTGTTGTTGTCTGTCTCTGCAAGAAACCAAAAAGAATTAGATTGGTTATTACATTCTAAAATACCAACACAAAATATGTTAGCCTTTACAGGTACTAGATTGTCGCCAAACCAGTTTTATAAAACAGTACATTCCTATGGAATTAAAACCATTCTTGGAACTTTAGGAAACTTAGACAATCAAGCTAAAGCTAAAGGTGAGGTGCCTTATACCATTTGGAGAGATAAAGGAATAGATGTTTTTGCAACAGACAGACCTTTTGACGTTGCCAAAGCATTACATATTAAGAAGTGAAAACAGTTGTCCCCTTTAGCGCAGTCTAAAGGTTGTCAAACGTTAATAAAATAATTTTTTTTCATGAAATATTCAAGACTTACAAAAGAACAATTTGAAGAATTGCATAAAGAGTTTATAAATTTTTTAGCAACCCAATCCATTACAGCAGACGAGTGGGCAAAACTAAAAACTGAAAAACCAGAAGTTGCAGAGCAGGAGTTAGATGTGTTTAGTGATTTAGTATGGGAAGGCGTGTTAACTGCTGCAAAATATTTAGAACATATATCGCCTCAAAACATTCATTTGTTTGCTTTACATGAAGACCATATGCATTTAATTGGTATAAAAATTAATAATCCAATAGATGTCACAACAAAAGATGGGTTTAATTGGTTACGTAATAATTTAATGGATGACTCTGTTGAGTTTATGCAAGCTAAAAAAGACTATACAGACGATAAAAACTTAGATATATTTAAATTAATCCAGCAAGGAAGCGCAATTACAAAAGGTGAGTTGTATAATTATATGAATAAGTTGATTAATTAACTGATTCCTGTGTAGACAGGAATCCCATCAATTAACTTTCGTTATTTATAACTAAACTACTATTTTTGTCATTTCTGCGAAAGCAGAAATCCACTTTAAAACGTGATGTCACACTGAGCTTGTCGAAGTGTAATTACATTTAGTTACAGTAATAATAAAACAGATTCCTGCCTACGCAGGAAACATTATGGCACAAAAACCAAGCATACCAAAAGGAACCAGAGATTTTAATCCAGAGCAAGTTGCAAAGCGTAACTATATTTTTAATACGATAAAGTCAAAGTTTGAGCGTTTTGGGTTTCAACCCATAGAAACACCAAGTTTTGAAAACTCGGATACCTTAATGGGTAAGTATGGAGAAGAAGGAGATCGGTTGATTTTTAAGATATTGAATAGTGGTGATTATTTTAAGGATTTAAGACGAAATGTTATTGAATCAGGAGAATTTAGTGTTGATTTTTTCGAAATATTGCAAGCTATTAATACTATGATATTACTTGAAAATGAAGATTTAAGCCCATCGGAAATAATTAAAAATGTTATTGAAGTTACTTCAAATTTGAATGTTGAAGATAATCAACTATTAATGAATTTCTTTACTGAAAATGAGAATGAGATTTATGATTTTCTTAGAGAAAATAAAAATCCTAATATTATTGATGATTTTAAAAAATTGATAAATTTTAAAAGAGGTAAATTCAAAAAAGTTTATAAAGATTATATTAATAATTTAAATTCTTTAGATTCTAAAAATTCAAAATTAATATCTGAAAAAGCCCTTCGTTACGACTTAACAGTCCCTTTTGCAAGATACGTTGTACAGCACCAAAACGAGATAGACTTCCCGTTTAAACGTTACCAAATGCAACCCGTTTGGCGAGCAGATAGACCACAAAAAGGACGTTTTAGAGAGTTTTATCAATGTGATGCAGATGTTGTAGGAAGTGACAGTTTATGGCAAGAGGTGGAGTTTATACAATTGTACGATGAGGTATTTACTGCTTTAGGTTTAAATGGTACAACTATAAAAATTAATAACCGTAAAATCCTTTCAGGAATTGCAGAGGTTATTGGGGCAAGTGATAAATTAATAGATTTTACTGTTGCTTTAGATAAGTTGGATAAAATAGGAGAGGAGAAAGTAAAAGAAGAAATGCTATCTAAAGGGATTTCTGAAGAAGGGATAAAAAAACTACAACCATTATTTACTTTGAAAGGTGATTTTGGAACACAAATAAACAGTTTGAAATCTATTTTAAACACGTCTAAAGAAGGACAAAAAGGAATTGAAGAATTAGAGTTTATTAATAACGCAATTGCTACTTTAGGTTTAAAATCGGCTAAGTTGCAATTAGATGTAACGCTAGCTAGAGGCTTAAACTATTACACAGGAGCTATTTTTGAAGTGTCTGCACCAGAAGGTGTTGCAATGGGTTCTATTGGTGGTGGTGGACGTTATGACGACTTAACCGGAATCTTTGGATTGCCAAATGTAAGTGGTGTTGGGATTAGCTTTGGTTTAGACCGTATTTATTTAGTGCTTGAAGAATTAGGATTATTTCCTGAAACTATTACTAAAAGCACAGAAGTGCTATTTATTAACTTCGGAGACACCGAAGCATTATTCTGTTTAAAAGCTGTCAAAGCCTTACGTGAAGCAGGAGTTAATGCAGAATTATATCCAGATAAAATTACTAATGGTAAACACATGAAAAAACAAATGAATTACGCTAACAAGCGTAATATTCCATTTGTAGTTTTAGTTGGTGAGGAGGAATTGAAAAACAATCAGTTTACTTTAAAGAATATGGAGTCTGGAACACAGGACAAAGTTAATTTAGACACATTGATTTCTAAATTAAAATAAAATATTACAACTTAATAATATTTAAAAAGCCGAAACTTGCGTTTCGGCTTTTTTAGTGAAATGTGAATTTATTTGGGGCATTCACTTACTCAACTAAAACTTTCTTTGAGATTTCACCTTCATTAGTTAATAACGTAATGATATAACTTCCTGTACTTAATTTTCCTGTATTTAACTCAATGTAGTCTTGAGTGTCTACTTCAGAAAAATTAGTTATATGTTGACCTAAAATTGAGTATAGATTAACCGATTTTATGTTATTTAGTTTTGGGTTGTTCACCACAATACTTTGTAAGCTATTAGAGTAGTAGATGTTAATATCGGACTCTAAAACGTCATCTTCAATACTTAGAGCTTCTGGTGTATCAAATACGATTTCAAATCTATTTAGATGCTCGCCAGCTCCCAAATTAACAACATAGTCAGTTTGTCTTAGGTCGTGGTATGTACCATTTAAAATGTCATGTACATAGATATCTAGGTCTGCAGGAACATTTTCTAATGCATCAATAGTAATAGTGTTGTTTCCAGCTGTATCTGTTTTTAATCCAATAGGTAATACCGTATTAACATCAATGACATCTGTACCTTGGATAATATAGTTGTTATTATCAATAATCCAATACATGTCATCTATTTGAGACTCGGTTAATTCTCCATCATAGCCCCAATCATAACCTGATTTTGCGTTTTGATCTTGAGTAACTAATAACTGTCTGTGAATTCCGTTAACCGAATTAAGACCTAATCTGATTTTTAATCTATCATCAGAATTATAATTTTGAGCAGTAGTGTTTTCAGCAGATTGTCTCACAAAAACAGAAGCACTTCCTTCTTTTTCAAAGACACGTTGGCTATTGCTAAATTTAACTGTTCCTGTATTTTCACTTTTTACAAAGAATCCTTGAGCAACAGGAATATAACGACCTGGTAATTTAGATGGTGTTCCACCAGTTGCTACCATTGGGTCATTGGTACCGTAACTTGCAGCAGGAGTTGCTCCAGATAAATTATAAGTAGCATAACCACCTTGGTAATCTGCTAGGTTGTGAGAACCTCCTCCCCAATGTTCCCAGAAGTATAGTGTACCAGTTGTGCTACCTGCTCCTTCAATTGTTGGAGCATTATCCATAATAAATTGGTGAGCATCAATAGCTGACGCATAAGGATTACCTACTAAATACTCGTTTCCAGCGGTAATTGGTAAAGTAATTTCACCATTATTTGGTTTTCCTTCTAATACATAATTTTGTTCTAAAGTAACATTTCCATTAGTGTTTGCAACACCTTTCATGGTAAATCCTTCTCCAGCAGATAAAGACCCAGTACTACGTACATGTTGCCAGTCTGAGTATGCTCCAGATTGATTTGCATATTTCCAAATCCAGTAATCTGCAATCCCGATTGGTGTTCCAGATGTACCATCATAACCACTAGTTAAAAAGTTGATGTTAACTGGTGCAGCACTATTTGTTCCGTCTTTGTAAACTGATGGTAAAGTATAACTATTATTATTACTAGTCGTATTACTTACTCCAACAGGTGAAGACCAATAATTATAGGTATATAAATCTTGTGTTCCTTGTTGGTCACGCTCTAAAGTTCCAGCACTTGTAATATCCAATTCACTATCTTGAGTTTGAATTAATTGTGACTCGCCTTCAAGGTCTATTTTACCATCTAATTTTAAATAGTGGGTTATAGTTAATCCATTACCAGTATTAGATGCTGTATCACCATTTGCTGTTATTTGATTACTTTCTACAAATAATCCTAAAACAGTTCTATTTTGATTATTTACAGATGGTAAAGCAGAATTTTCTAAAGTGATATCATGGTTAGTTTTTACTATATTCCAATCTATTGTGGTATCAGAATCTACAATAGATGGCGAACCAGGTATGTATAATTCTGATCCATTTTCCCATGAGTTGTTATTATCCCAACTTCCGTTATTTGTCGAATTATATGGTAATGGAGACGATTGATACTCTAATGTAAATTTATCAGGATCTGTTAAGCTTCCTCTATTACCGTTACCAGAAACATCATTTAGGTGTGTTCCTATATATGAATTCATGTTGTAGTATGCTTTTAAATTGGTCCAGCCTACTGTATTAATTTCATTTTTGGTAATTGTATTTGGTACAATAGCACCATTAACTACAGCGCCAGCTTTTTCTAACTCTTGATTCATGACATAACGTAATTGAGGAAGTGTTAAAGCTTCGTCCCAAATTCTAATTTCGTCTATGTCCCCTTTAAAGTAATCTTGTACATTAAGTTTATCAATATATATGGCACCTATTGCAAATTCAGCTCCATTGGGTGTTGGGTTTACAATGGTTTTACTTGTATCTAGTACACCGTCTATATATAATCTAGCAACATTACTATGGTAGATTACTGCTACATGATGCCATACATTGTTAGGTAATGTAGTATTAGAATCAATTCTGTCAGTAGCTAAATTTCCTATAGAGAAACTTACAACATTGTTATCTGTTAAAAAGAACTTATATCCTTCAACACCATTGTTTTTAGCAACAATTATTTTATCTGAAGCTAAAGCGTTAGACCCGTCTGGTTTTACCCAAGCAGAAGCAGTAAAATCTCCTGCTAAATCTACCTTATCTCCAATAAGTGTAAAGTTATCTATCCCATCAAATCCTAAGTGTCTAGATCTTACTTCTTCGTGTGCAACTCCAAATGTAAAATATTTGGTTCCGTCAAAATCATAAGTTCCTTCTCTAGTGGCAAGTCCGTTAAATGTACTTGGGTCTAAAAATACAGTTTGAAGGTTTGTTGTAAATCCAGCATCATCAGCAACCAACATAACGTAGACGTCATTTCCTGTTAAAGGTGGTAATCCAGCTAAATCTGTTTCAAAAACTGAAACTTCAACTTTTCCTACATCATCTCCAGCAGTTTCAACAATTTTCCACTTTCTGTTCATAACATCTGTAACGGTTGTTATAGTAGCAGGACCTAAATTTACTGTAATTGATACTCCAGAAGTATTGGTGTTTTGCCCATCGTTACCCCAAACTAAAAATTCGTTACTAGTATTAAATGTACTAGAGTTTAGGTTATTTGTTAATTCAGTATTAGTTAAAGACATCGCTACAATACTAGAGTTATTAACACTTTTAGATTGTTTTTGAATTAAATCTGAATTGTCATCTCTACCAATTCCAGCGATATCATAGTTATATCCAGCGTTAGCTGATGTATCCCATATAACAGTGCCATCTGATGCAACGTAATCTTGAGAAATACCATTAACGCCTAATGTGATACCGTATTTTATAGCTAAGTAAGATTGAATTTTATTACGCTCGTCCGTAAGGTTTGCATCATTTTTACGAGACGAAAAAGAAATCACCTCAACAACTCTTGCATTCATAGATGCTTCATAGCCTTCACTTCGTCCAATCCAGTAACGCGAATTGTTTACGTTAGAGAAATCTGCAACGTCATTTTGTACAGTTTCAACATTATTAGCATTGTAAAATAATTCTTGTTGTGTTAAGCTAGTATTATTTCTAGCGTTTAAAATACCGACATTGTCGTAACTGGTTGTTGTGTTATTATCGGCAACACCGTATCCAGTGTAAGGTGCTGAGTTTGTAGTTGGTCCAACACAATAGGCGTAAACTTCATTGGTAAATCTAGCAGAATAGCGTCCATAACCGAAACCAGAAACATCTTCAGTGTCTGTTGTGATATCTTCATCTCCACAGAAGATATCCATATTTCCAAACGACGTATTAATATTTGTATCAGGTAAAATCACAGCAAACATATCTTGTGTGTAAAACCCAGAGCTACCTTGTAAAAAGTCTCCATTAGTATCGTCATAAGAAAAGTCTCCATCTACTGGAGCTAAATTGTAAGAACTATCAAAATCGATAACAGGATTAAAGTTTACATTGTAATTAGGATTATCTCTATACGTTGGTTCTTGTCCAGCCATATTTACTGTGGCATGATTAGTTTTTGCTTGATCATACCATGTAGTTAACGGTTGGTTATCACTTATTCCAGCACCATCGTTAGCCTTTAACCAAGTCTCTAGATTAGCTGTAACACCACCAGGACCTTCTGTTAAAGGAGTAATTCCGTAACCTTGGATGTAAAATGTATATGGGTTCTCATTAGAATCGTCATTAGCTATGGTTACAATAGCAGATCTTAATCCATTTGAAGAAGGGTCAAAAGTGATATTAAAAGTAGTATTATTTCCAGCTAAAATTGGAGTAGAAGGAGAGCTTGATAACGTAAAGTCTGATGCGTTAGCACCTGTAATAGTTACATAAGGTGAACTACCAGTTAAGTTTAAAGGTAGTGTGCCTGCATTATGAATAGTAAATGTATTAGTATTATTTCCTGAAGATACATTTATAGAGCCAAAATCGGTGTCATCGCTTACATTTGGTGTAGCGTCTCCACTGATTATTGTAGTGCCATTTCCTGTTATGTTGATTTCTGGTTGTGCAGTAGTAGCTGCAGTAAGAGAGATGTCATCAATAGCCATATCACTTCTGTAATAACCTCCAGTAGTACCTGAAAATCTTATATTTATGGTTTGACCTAAATAAGCGCTTAAGTCTAATGTCACTAATGACCATATACTACCATTATTAGTTTGTACTTGGCCAACTTGAGACCATAAATTAATTGGAAATGTCAAACCATTATTTGTACTTAAGTCTACATTTAAAGTTCCCATATCTGCACCATACATATGGTAATAAAATGAGAATACTGCAGAAGTCGCTCCAGTAAGATCAAAACAAGGACTTACTAAATTGGAAGTATTGTTGTAATTACTACTAGCTTCAGTAAATATATACCAGTTTCCACCATTTGCAGTAGATGGACCAGTGTTGTTAGATGGAGTACCATTAGAGTTTCTTGTCCAATCAAAATTGTCTGTAGTATCTTGTGTCCAAGCTCCAAGTCCAGATTCAAAACCTTCGTTGTATGGAAAACTACTAACTGTAGACGAGCAGGTTCCAGAACATCCACCAGAGACATTAAAGTATAATGTTACACCTGTTGAACTAGCACTGTTTCCAGAATTAGTTAAAACGGTACTTCCACTAGAAGTAATGGTAATATTTGATGCAGCACCATTCCAACCATCGTTGTAGGTGTCATACAATACAGCGTAATAATTATTACCATCTGGAATACAACTTAAATCTAATGTTGTTGCATAAGAGTTATTAGATGCTCCATTGTATCCATTATCAATGGTCGCTAATAATGTTCCGCTAGGGTTGTAAATTTCTACTCTATTTTCTGATGACCAATTTGGCCAATTAACAGAAACTTGAACCGCTGAGGTTTGAGCGATTGATATTGTAACGGTAAAAAACATTAAAATTACCAATGTTTTTTTGTGTAATAGATTTGCTATTAATGCTTTAAGGGTAAAAGTTTTCATAAGCAGGAATTTTTGTTTAGTTTGGGGACTAATATTAATTCTACTTTAAAACTATTCTTTTATTAGTTTAAATACAAATATTTTCGATGAAATACATCAAAGTTTATATTTTATTAATAAATAATCGTTGAAATACATTTTATATGGTTTAAAAGTGTTTTGCTTGTAATCACAAAAAAACCCGAAACAATTGTTTCGGGTTTTTTATCTAGTTAAGAATAAAGTAGATTTGGGGTCATTTTATTCAACTAAAACTTTTTTAGATAGTTTACCTTCTTCGGTCTTAATTTCTAAAATATAAGTACTTGTACTTAGTGGGTTTGTTTTTAATTCAATTAACTCCAAAGTTTCAAATTCATCAAAAGTTATAATCTCTTGTCCTAATAAATTATAAAGTGTCACTTTGGTTATATTTTCTAATTTAGGATTATTAATAACTATTGTATTATTATCATTAGAGTAATAAAAATTGATTGCTGTTTCAAATTCAAAGTCATCTGTAGATAATACTCCCGATTGACTAAATCTTAATTCAAAGCGATCTAAGTATTCTCCAGCATTCAAATTAATAGAAAAGTCACTTTGTCTAATATCATGATATGTATCTGTCACAGCATCATAGATATAAATTTCTAAATCGGTAGGTACATTTTCTAAAGCATCAATGGTGAAGGTGTTAATACCATTATTATCTACATGTAAACCTAACGGTAGAATAGTAGTTGCACTAATATCATTAGTTCCTTGTATAATGTATTTGTCATTGTCAACCATCCAATAGATATCATCCATTTGTGTTTCGTTATTAACACCATCATAACCCCAATCATATCCAGGAGTTGCGTTAGTATCTTCAGTGACTAATAGTTGTCTATGTAAACTGTTAACAGAATTAAATCCTAATCTGATTTTTAATCTGTTGTCAGCATTATAAGTGTTGTTTGAAGCTGCTTGTGCAGACGCTTTAACAAAAACAGAAGATGCACCTTCTTTTTCAAATACACGTTGTGTGTTATTAAATCTAATATTTCCAGTATTTTCACTTTTAACAAAGAAACCTTGAGATACAGGAATATAACGTCCAGGAAGTTTAACTGGTGTTCCGCCAGTTGCTACCAACGGATCATTAGTACCATAACTTGCTGCAGGAGTTGCTCCAGATAAGTTATATGTTGCATATCCACCTTGATAATCTCCTAAATTGTGAGAGCCTCCTCCCCAATGTTCCCAGAAGTAAAGTGTACCAGTCGTGCTACCAGGACCTTCGATTGTTGGTGCATTATCCATGATAAATTTATCTGCATCTATAGCTGACGCATAAGGATTACCAACTAAATATTCATTACCTGCAGTTATTGGAAGTGTAATCTCTCCGTTATTTGGTTTTCCTTCAAAAACATAGTTTTGTTCTAAGGTCACATTACCACTAGTATTAGTTACACCTTTCATTGTGTATCCTTCACCTGCTTGTAATGTTCCTGTGCTTCTTACATGTTGCCAGTCTGCATAATCTCCAGATTGGTTCGAATATTTCCATATCCAATAATCAGCAATACCTATAGGTGTTCCAGTAGTACCATTATAACCATTAGTTATAAAGTTGATGTTTACTGGATTATTTGGGTCTGTACCATCTTTAAAAACTTGAGGTAATGTATATGAATTATTATTTGTTGTTGTGTTACTAACTCCTACTGGTGATGACCAGTAATTATAAGTAAATACATCTCTTGTTCCTTGCTGGTCGCGCTCTAATGTTCCAGAACTTGTAGTATCAAAATCACTATCTTCTGTTTGAACTAATTGCGACTCACCTTGTAAATCTATTTTACCGTCTAATTTTAAGTAATGTGATACTGTTAGACCGTTTCCAGTATCTGTGCTGTTATCACCTGTTACAGATAATGTATTATTTTTTACGTCTAAGCTTAATACTGTTCTATTACCATTACTAGCTGTTGGCAAACTACCGTTATCCATAGTTATGTTGTGGCTTGTTTCAACAATATTCCAATTTACTGTTTTGGTATTATCTACTACAGAAGTTGCTCCAGGAATGTTTTGAACATTTCCATTAATCCATGAAGTATTAGTGTCCCAGTCTCCATTTGCATTACTCTTATATGGTAATGGAGCAGTTTGATAGTCTACTGTATTTAAATTTCTTAACGCACCTTGACGATTATTATCCGACTCATCATTAGTATTAGTGTAAGTATATATCGACATTGGATAATAGCCTTCTAAATTTGACCAAGGGATTGTTGCAGCATCATTTTTAGTGATTGTAGTCGGCATTACTTTACCATTAACAAAGTTTGCATTTTCCTCAAGTTCTTGATTCATTAAAAAGTGTAGTTGATTTTCTTCTAAAGCAGTACTCCAAATTCTAATCTCGTCAATATTTCCTTGAAAGAATGCTCCTGGAATTGTTTTTCCAGCTGCAGCTACAAAGAAAGATTGATCTGTATTACTTGGTGCTGTAACAGATGCATCATTATCAAAAACACCATCTATGTATATACTAGCTGTTCCGCCATCATATATTACTGCTACTTGGTGCCATTTTCCAACAGGAATAGTTGTATTAGATGTAACGGTTTCTGTTAGCACTCCGTTTTTAACAGAGAATTCTAATCTTCCTAACGCATTAATTTTAAAATCATATCCTTCGGTAAAAGTTACATCTCTTTTGGAAACTATAGAGCTATTGGCTGAAGAAGCGGTTCTGTTTATCCATGCTGATATTGTAAATGACCCAGTGTTTAAATCAAAAGTGTCATCCATATCTATATAATCTCCTGTACCATCAAAATATACTGAACGTTCAACTATAATTTGAGGAGCATAACCAAATGTGATATATTTAGTGCCATCAAAATCGTAAGTCGTTTCAAGGTTAGAACCATTTTGAGTCATTACTCGATAGTCTGCAGTTGGATCAAAAACTGGAGCGTCCGATATAAACATATAGTAACTTCCTGGAGGACTTATATTTCTAATAGCATTTTGAGGTATTGATATTTTTACTTCGTCAATATCACTACCGTTTTCAACAACTTTCCAGATACGTTGCATACCCAAAAAACTAACTGGAGTTGATAATCCAGAAATACCAGCACTCATATCTACAGCAATTGTATTAGGAGCAGCATCTAAGTTTGCATTGTTATTTCCCCACATTAAGTATGACTTATCGTCTAACGTGTTTGAGTTATTGGTTTTATTTAAATTATTTGTTGAGTAAATATCTGTTAATCCTATAGTTAAAATACCTTCAATTAAACCTGTTCCGTCAGTAGCATTGTTTATGCTACTAGATTGTTTCTGGTTTAAATTAGCAACATCATCACGTCCAATTCCAGCTATATCATAGTTGTAACCTGTATTTTCTGATTGATCCCAAATGATATTACCATCACTATCAACATAATCTTGAGATGTACCATTAGCACCTAATGTGATACCGTATTTAACAGCTAAGTAAGATTGCACTCTGTTTCTTTGGTCTGTTAAATCTGTATCATTTAAAGTATTTGAAAAGGTTACAATTTCAGCAATTCTTCCATTGAAACTTCCTCTATATGCTTGACTTCTTCCAATCCAAAATCTTGAATCGTTTACATTGGCAAATTGTGGTAATCCAGATTCACCATTACCAATATCCACACCATTATAGTATAGGTCTTGTGCTGTTGGTGCTGAAGTAGAGTTATTTCTAGCATTTATTATTCCAGCGTTAGAGTAGCTATCTGTTGTGCTAACATGAGCTTTACCATATCCTCTTAGAGATATATCAACAGGGTTAGGGTCTGGTGTTCCGCTTACAGCGAATGTAATAATTTCGTCATCTAGTCTATCTGTAAATCCTCCCCATCCAAGACCACTTACATCTTTATCTGTATCTAGTGTATTGTCAGCATCACCACAAAACATATCCATTGCTCCGTAAGAACTATTAACAGTTTCTTCTGGAATAGCTACAATAAAAATTTCTTGCGTATAAAATCCTGAAGCCCCTTCTAAATATTGTTGTGGTGTAACCGTAGGATCTGTTTCGTAAGGCGAATTTGGAGTATTATCAAATGCAACTACGGGATTAAAGTTTATATTTTGTGTTGTATTATCGTAAAAAGTAGGTTCTTGACCAGCTGTATTTACTGTTGCATTAGCACCTCTACCTTGGTCACTCCACATACTAATACTTTGACCATCTGTATAAGAAAGTCCATCAGTACCTTTTAGCCATACTTTTAAATTGGCTACAACACCACCTGGACCTTCCGTTAAAGGTGTAACTCCTGTACCTTGAATGGTAAAGTTATATGGGTTCTCATCAGCATCGTCATTAGCTATAGTTATAGTTGCAGTTCTAACACCAACTGCTAATGGTGAAAAGTCAATATTAAAAGTTGTGCTACTTCCAGCAGCAATAGCATTTGATGGTGCTGTAGATATTGAAAAATCCAAAGCGTTTACTCCGCTAATAGTTATATAAGGACTTAAAGGCGCTGTTAAATTTAAAGTTGCTCCTCCAGTATTTTCTATAGTATATGTTCTAGTAACAGTAGATCCTAAATCTACTAAACCAAAATCTGTATTGTTTGTAGTAGATGGTGTCGTACTACCATCAACTATATCTGTACCACTACTGTTAACATCCATCTCTCCACCACAAATACCACCAGATACATTAAAGAAAACTGTTGTACCAGACCATGTAGCACTATTTCCGTTTTGATTGACTACCGTTGCTCCTGATGAAGTTATAGTGATGTTATCAGTTCCATTCCAACCATCTCCATAAGAGTCATACATTATAAAATAATAGCTATTTAAGTCTTCTAAACAGCCTAAGCTTCTAGTTTCGGTATAACTACTTCCTGTTCCAACAATAGAGTCTATTAATGTACCATCTGGCGCATAAATAAATACAGAATTTTCATAAGCGTATAAAGGCCAATCAACAGATACTATGACGTTAGAAAATGTAGGTGGATATCCTTCAATTAAAACGTCGTCAAAATAATTATATTCAGAAGAACTACTTGCTTTTCCAAGAAATCTAAATTTAGCATTTGAAGCGAAAGTATAACTTCCTGAACTTAAGGTGAATGAAAAATTATTTGTCGTACCTGATCCTGTATTGGAAAATTCTGTTCCTCTTCTGTAAGTTTCAAGAGTAGTCCAAGAAGACCCATTGTAATATTGTAAATCAAATCCTTCACCATTATCAACACCATTGGACTTATGACAAAATGAAATATCTACAGAGCCATACGTTGAAATATCTAAACTTGGAGATTCTATATTACTACTACTTTGATCATCCTTAACAAATATACTTTTTGTATCAGAACATTTATAGTTAACATTATTGTTTAGGCCTCCATTAGATCCTCCTATCCAACCTTGTAAGCCAGAGGAGAAATTGTAGGATGCTACAGTTGTTTGAGAAATAGATTGAATTGTACTTGAAAAAAATAGGGCAAGCACAATTAATGTTAAAGAGTAAAAATTCTTCATAATCGGTTAAGTTATTAGTTGGGACTAATTATTTGGGTCAAATATAGTTCAATTTGTCTATTAAATGCAAATATATTCGATGAAATGCAATATATAAATATAACTTATTGATTATCAATTAAATAAAAAAACCATAACTATTGTGTTATGGCTTTTTATTATGCAGTTCGTCGATGTTTTTACTTAATTAGCTTTTTGATAATCGATTTATTGTTATTTAAATCAGTTATTTTTAATAAGTAAGTTCCATTAGATAAATCTCCTAAATTGGTAATGTTAATGGTATTGGTTGATACGTTTTTCTTCGTAGAGTTATAAATCACTCGACCACTAATATCAAATAATTCAATATTATAACTTGAAATTTGATTTGGTAATTTAATACTAATAGTTTCCTTAAATGGGTTAGGGTAGATGTTTAAGTTTTCTAACGTATTATCTTCAATACTTAAGGTCTGTTCTTTAATATTTACTGTGTAGTCTTCCACTTCTCCATAAGTAAACGTTTCACAACTTGTTGGAATAGCATTATACTTCATAGATACTCTCATTCTGGTTAAACCAGTTGGTGCACCTAATGGGATAGTAATATTTCCGCTTGCTACATTTTGGCTTGGATTACTTGATAAAACATCTTCACCTGTATCTTCAAAATCTCCATCTTGATTAAAGTCAATCCATACTGCAACACCTTCATTATATTGTGTTGTTGTCCAGATTTTAGTAACGGTAATTGTTGGTGTGGTATTTTTTGTTAAATCTACTACCATTGAAGTAAAGTCTGAGTAACCAGATGTCGTACTAGAGGTTGTATTATTGTCTAGGTCGTTTAACTGTACACGACCAATATATTCATCATTTATATTTGTTCCTTGAGACGCACAGTATGTCACTTGGCTAGTCATAAAATTAACTGTTGCACTGTATGCAGATGAAGACGAATCACATTTAGATCTAACTTGCACATCATAATTGGTTTGAGGCATTAAATTAGTTATCGTAAAACTTGCAGTTGTTAAATCTGGCGTCATAATCCAAGTACTTGTACCAGTTTCTCTATATCTTAAATCATAAGTTGCAGATGGAATAGCATCCCAAGTTACTGTAGCTTGAGAAGAACCAATAGATCCAACAGTTATATTATTTGGTACAGTAGCAACGCAAGGGATTTGTAAACTAATAATTTTAAAATCATCTATAAAAAATCCATCAGATGTTGTTGTGTAGTTTTCTGATACGTTACTAGCATCAGATCTAAAGTTGAATCTAAACTGTACATTAGTTGCGTCTGGCTGTAAAAATGTCGAGTTTATGCCTGCGTTGATAACAAACTCTTCCATAACCCAATTATCCATTCTATCTCCATCATAGATTTGACCAGAACTACCAGATTGAAAGGATGAACCACTGCTTTTATTGTCATGATTTGTAGTACTACTAGTCGCTTCTGGCTTAGTATACTTACCACATAAAGGTAACCATGTCGAACCGTCTTTAGAGGCTAACACTTCTACATAATCATAATTTCTTTCTAAATCCCATTTAGTATAAAATTGAATAATTACTTCGTCAGAATTTGTAAAGTCATAACTATTAGACGTCGTTAATGTTTTTGTCGAATTTGAAGCATATGGTACTGTGTTACCAGTTCTTAAGGCATTGGTCCCAGAATAAGCATCTACAGATGTATTGTTCCAACCACCAGATTGTGTCCAACCAGAAATACCATTAATATCTGGGTTATGATCAAACATTAGAGTAGGGTTGTAGTATTTTTCAAAATTTGCCTCATAAATTACTCCATTATCATTAGATAGCTTTACATTGTATTCAATCTTTTCGTTTGCTGGAATTCCACTAGCTAATTGCAATTGAGCAGTAACTGTTCTTTGCTCTAAAGCAGACATACCTGTTTCAGTTCCCGCTTGGGTAACTCCTGTAATATTAGATGATATTGGAGTTACAGTAACTGTAAAATCACTTCCTGTTTGTCCAATACGCTCAATACCAAAATCTAAATTTGCGGTAGATCCATTGATATTACTTTGTGTTAAGTCGTGTAGTTTAGCATATTTACCACCATAATAAGCAGTAGCTAAAGAGATACGCATTGAGTTTTCTGCATTTAAATATACATTAGCATTACTTGGCCAAAAACCAGCACTAGATACTCCGTGTTCTGGAGTTGTAGCTAAAATAGCCTGTCCAGATCCAGTTGATCCGTTATTATCAGGATTACCACCTAACATCCAATCGTCAGGTAATCCATTTGATTCATAAAAAATGGTTGCACCATATAAGTATCTATTATATCTTGACATTTCTTCATGCCATCTATGAAACTCGTCTTCTCTTCCAGAATTTAAAGTAGGTACACCACCATATGGATGTGGTATAGAATTAGCGTAAGAGTGATTCCAAACACCTGTTTTGAAATTTCGATTGGTAATAAAATCAACCATGATTTGTGTTTCAGGTTCTGAAGCTGGAGAAGGACCTCTATAGGTGTTATTTGATGGATTTCCATTAGATCCAATGTTATTATAATTCCAGAAATAATCAAAGTTTCTATTTAAATCCACTCCTCTTAACGCAGTACTATTAGAAGTACTTCCTGTATTAGGTCTTAAATTTTTACGTTGCATTCCGCCTCCACCAGGACTTAAATGTTGATTCCAACGTAATCCATCAGGATTTACAACAGGTACAAAATACAATTCGTTATTATCTACTAATTCTTTAATGGCATCGTTAGTATCATAATTTTCAATTAGATACCACATAAAGTATATGTTATTCATTAAAGCACTTACTTCTCTTGAGTGTATCATAGAAGTAAATAGTATTTGTGGCTTAGTATTTTCAGGTGATGTACTTTGATTACCTGTTATTCTAATATAATGAATTGTTTGAGGATCCCATCTTGAAGTACCTTGACCTGTATATGTTAATCCATTATTTGTTATAGTATTTGCTGGATTACCCCAAGTAGTTTGATTGGTTGAAGAGGCATCAGCTTTTTGAGAGACAATATCTAAACCATTAGTTTGAGAGTAGTTATACATTTCATCTAATTCCATTAGCATATCACTAACTGTTAAACAATTACCCATTGTACCTAAATGGAAATTAGTTGGTTGTACCCAATTAATTTCGTCACAACCTGTATATTGAATTATATTATCTTGAATTATACTAGAAACTGAAGCTCTAGCTTGGCTTTGTGTGTTGTTGACTTGACTAGATTGCTGCTTTGATGTTTTTACTTGACTATCTTTTCTAGCTCTTTCTGCATAAAATTTAGTTAAGTCATCAATAATAACCTCGTAAGATATATTATTGTTTCTTAAAACATCAATTTCTGTATCGGCTAATTCTAAAGTTAGATGGTCATGGTCATGTCCAGCTCCACAAGTTAAATCTATCCCTTCTTCTGCTAATGTACGCATTGTAGCATCATCAGGATTATTGATTTTAATTTTTGAAAACTTTTCTTGAGAGAAAGAAAAAGTGCATGTCAATGCAATAACAATTAATAAAGTAATTTTTTTCATGTTATTTAGATTTGAGGTATCTAAGTATTTAATTAGACTGCTAAACTATATAAAATAATTCAAAAAACATCTTTAAAAAGCAAAAAAATACGATAAAGTGTAATTATATTTTTTAAATAATTGAAAATCAATTAACTACGAAATACATTTTTTATCGATAAAGTGTATTTAAAATAAAATACTCTAACCTCATTGGTTAGAGTATTTTGCTATTAATCAAATTAGGGACAAATAATAATCCTTGTTAAGGGAAGGATTAATTTTTCTTTTTCATTTTTTAATTTTTTTCAAATAATAAAGTATCTGTTCCGCCATTACCACCACTAATATCAATTAAGCTAATAGTTGTATCTGTATGACTAACAATATCCCAATCATCGTTTAAATCTTCAAACACACTTGTGTCAGGTACAGAAAAGAAAATATTAAAATCAATATCGCTACTGCTGCCACTATCATCGTTACTATTGCTATCATCTGTAACAGACCAAGTTCCTGTAACAATATTTGAACTATTATCTGCAGTTAGTATTCCATCAGATCCAAAAGTAAATTGATAGCCACTAAAGTCATTGGTTTCATCTTGACCAGAATCTACATAGCTAGTAATTATCCAAAGACCACTAGTTGCTGTGCTTTGTATTTGTGCTATTTGTTGACTGTTGTCGTTTGGACTAGCATCGTCATCATCGTTAGAACACGTAGTAGACATCAAAGAGAAGCTTAGCATAACTAGCATTCCGAAATAAAATGATTTTTTCATAATTTTAAGTATTTGAATTAATTAATTAGTTATTGTTTTTGTAAAGTTAATGTGTCTGTTCCGCCATTTCCGCCACTTACATCTTGCACGATGACTTCTGTTTCAGATACAGAAAGGACATCCCAATCCTCATCATTTAGCTCGGTAAAAGGTAGGTTTGTACCAAAATCTAAGACTAAAACGTTTCCAGAGCTTTGAACAGCCCATGTCCCGTTATTAGGGTTGCTACCGTTAGTTGCTATAACAGTTCCGTTTGCATTAAAATCTAATTGATAACCGTTATAATCTATGGTTTGGTCATCAGTATCTTCAATATAAGAAGCTACAAACCACAATCCGTCTGTTAATATGTTTGTCAAGTTAGTACCACCTGTACTTGTTGGAGTTCTTTCAAAAGTCAAGTACTCAGAAGAGCCATCACCACTAATATCTTTTAGACTAATAATATCATTGGTTACTTGCAATACATCCCAATCATCAGCTAATTCGTCAAGTGGTATTGTTGTGCCAAAATTTAAGTTTAATTCTAATTCTGTTTCATCTCCTGAAGAAGTAAACCAACTTCCATTAGAACTACCACTTGTGTTAGTGGCTGTAGCTGTTCCATCTGAAGCAAAATTGAAAACATAATCACTATAATTTGAAGTTTCGTCTGTATCATCGAAATAATAAGTGACATACCAATCTCCTGTTGTTAATGAAGCAACTAAAGCAGTATCGTCAACTGTGTTTCCTCCAGAAGAACAATCACTTTCAAATTCCAATTCATCATCTCCTAATCTTAATTCTATTTTTGTTTCACCTGGTTCTTGTTCAATTTCATGAAGATTCCAAGTATCGTTAAAATCTGATAATCCAGGAATATCAATAGTTACCGTTATTGCATTACCTGTACCTGTTGCAGACCAAGTCCCAGAAAAGTTATCATTACCAGAAATAACACTAATGGTACCATCAGAAGTGAAATTAAATTGGTAACCAACATAATTATCTTCTAAATCATTATCATTACGCTCCAAATCATCAACTATCCAATTCTGGCAATCTGTTAGGATGCTAGTCAGTTGGGTATCTGTACAGCTATTACAATCATCATCGTTATAATCGTAATCATCATCTTCATCACAATCATCTTCAAAATTGTTAATTGTAGTTTCTAATTCGTTTAGATTATTGACAACTAAAGTTGTATCATCAGACAGTATAACAGTTATAGGAAATTGGATATTAATAATATCGTTTTCATCTATATTATCTATAAAATTATATAGTTGACTATCATCATTAATGGTTATTGTCTCTATTAATTCGTTATTAGAATTAAAGATTGAAGCTGTTATTGGGTATTGAAAATCGATACATTCAATATCATCATCGTATTCGTTTTCACCATTACAATCGTCAGAAAAAGTATCAAATTCTGAGCTACTACTAATTACAACTTCAGTGTAATCTGCCAAAATTATTGTAATAGGAAACTGGATAGAAATAGAGTCATCATCATCATCTAATTCGTCAAAGATGTCTTCAATGGTATCAAAATCTGATTCAGAATTGACTATAATTTCTAATCCATTGACAAAAACTGTAACAGGTAATTGAATATTAAAACAATTAGCATTGTCTATAATATTATCGTTTGAACCATCATTACTGGCTGCACGTTGCATAAGATTAGCAACTGCAGAGTTAGCCACTAGCGTGTCCTCTTCTGGTGGATTAATTATTTCCATGTCTTCTGTTCGACAGGAGTTTAGTAGTATTAATGCAAATAGACTTATTGCGGTAAATAGTTTGTGTGTTGATTTCATAACTTTATTTTTTAATATTTAATGGTCTTTATTATATAACAACTTTAGCTTTAAAATTCCTGAAAAATATTTTAAGAGGTTAATAAATAATTCAATCGTTCTAAAATACTTTTTAATCTTATTGTTGTTATTTTTTGATTTGGATGTTCTTTTAAGCTATTAGTTAAATTAATTACTTTTAATCTGCATTGATCAATCTCATATTCTTTAAGATTAAATACAAGTTGGTCTAATTGTGCTTTATTTAAATTAGTTGTATTCATTTTTTAAAGTGCTTTTATTAATACAACAACTTAACTTTTAAAACTCCTGAAAAATTTATTTAATTTTTTTATATAACTTTAATCAATAAAACATTGGGTTTTGGAAAAAGAGCTTAGCAACAATATTTGTGAAGAACTAGTCTTTAAAGGTATTTATAATAAATGCGCAAAGGACTTGCAAGACTTTATGTATTATAAATATGGCGAGCAATTTAACCCAAAAGACATAGCGCAAGATGCGTTTATCAAACTATGGAATAATTGTAAAAAAGTACCTTTAAGCAAAGCCAAGTCTTTTTTATTTACTATAGCAAATAATATGATGCTTAATGAGGTTAAACATCAAAAAGTAGTGCTAAAGCATCAACAATTAAATCACAAGCATTATACTAACGAGTCTCCAGAATTTATACTAGAAAAAGAACAATTTTTAGAACGTTATAATCAAGTACTTTCTAATTTAAAAGAAGAATATCGTGTTGCTTTTTTGTTAAATAAAGTAGAAGGTAAAAAACACAATGAGATTGCTGAGCTTTTAAGTGTTACCACTAAAGTTGTAGAGTATAGAATTTACAGTGCTTTTAAGATACTTAAAACAGAATTAGAAGGTTTTAAAATAAAATAGTCAGGAATTTTATAAACTAAGTTGTTATATAATAAAGAGGATATAAATGGATAAAGAATTACTTATAAAAAAATGGTTGAATAATGACTTGACAGAAGCTGAAGAAAAAGCTTTCAAGCAATTAGATGACTATGCCTTTAATAAAGAGATTATAGAAACAGCCAAGATGTTTAAAGCATCGACCTTTACCAATATAAATGATTTTGAAACTTTTAAAGCAAATTATCAGGCGCAAGACACACCTGTTAAAAGGTTACAATGGTTATCTCCAATGCTTAAAATAGCTAGTGTAATAGTGATTGCTTTAGGTGTATACTTTACTGTTTTCTCTTTTAATAATACAAAAATTAACACATTAGCCAGTCAAAAAACAACTATAGAACTACCTGATCAATCTGAAGTGGTTTTAAATGCATTGTCAACCATAGAATATAACAAAAAGGATTGGGATAATAATAGAACATTAAAACTTGATGGAGAAGCCTATTTTAAAGTTGCAAAGGGTAAAACATTTGATGTCATTACAACCCAAGGAAAAGTAACAGTAGTTGGGACACAGTTTAATGTAAAGCAACGCGACAATTACTTTGAAGTACAATGTTATGAAGGTGTTGTTAAAGTTAAGTCAGATACCATTATTAGACAGCTATTGGCTGGTGATACGTATCGATTATTAGGTGGAAAATTTACTGAAAATAAAACACTACAGACAATGTCTGAATGGACCAAAAATACAAGTGTTTTTAATGCCATACCAATTAAAGAAGTGTTTGCAGAACTAGAAAGGCAATACAATATAAAAGTTACAATAGTTAATACAAATAGCGATAGGTTATTTACAGGAGGTTTTACACACAATAATATCGAGAATGCTCTAATATCTATTACACAACCAATGAATTTGACTTTTGAGTTAACATCATCAAATCAAGTCATTATTAATGGGCAAAATAACTAGAAGTTTTGTTTTTATCAGTCTGTTTTTTTTATGTGTACCTAGCGTTGTTGCTCAGGACACAGAAAAAGAAGAGTCTTTAATTTCTATTATTGAAAACTTAAAAACGAAGCATAATGTACAATTTAATTATGCTGAAGATGTTATTAAATCTATTACTTTAAAACCACCTCCTACAAGCAATACATTAAAACAAGCTCTGGTGTATTTAGAAAAAAACACACCTTTAAAATTCACATTAAATAATTCTAGTTTTGTTTTAGTTAAGCCTAAAGGCGAATTTTTTCTTTGTGGTTATCTAAAAGATAAAGACAACCTTCAACCTTTAGTATCTGCAACCGTCCAAGGACTTAAAAAAGCTACAATAACTGATGAAAATGGATATTTTCAGATAAAAATCAGTCAGCCTTCAGAGTTGATTACCATTAGATATTTAGGCTACAAAACTATAAATAGAAGCTACAACCAGTTTTTAACCTCAGATTGTGGTTCAGTTTTTATGTTACCAGATTTCCAGTCATTATCAGAAATATTAATTTCAAATTATATAACTAAGGGAATTAACAAACTTAATAATGGTTCTTTTAAGGTAGATTTTAAAAATTTTGATATTCTTCCTGGATTGATAGAAAATGATGTATTACAAGTCGTACAGTCATTTCCTGGTATACAAAGTATAGATGAAACCGTTTCTAATTTAAATATTAGAGGTGGTACACATGACCAAAACTTAATTCTTTGGGATAATATTAAAATGTATCAATCAGGTCATTTTTTTGGTTTAATCTCTATGTTTAATCCTCAAATCACACAAGAAGTTTCGCTTATAAAAAATGGAAGTGATGTCAGTTATACAGATGGTGTTTCTGGGACAATTAATATGCAAACTAATAAAAATACTAATGCTCTATTTAAAGCAAATGTTGGAGTTAATTTAACAGATGTTAATGTGTTTATGGATGTGCCAACTGGTAAAAAGGGATCTGTTCAAATTGCCGGTAGAAGATCGGTTAGTGATTTGTTTAATACGCCCACTTATAATAATTATTTTGATAGAATTTCTCAGAATACCGAAGTGGACAATAATATAGAAAACACATTTAATTCTGATAAAACATTTGATTTTTATGATACATCTTTACGTTGGTTATATAAAATAAGTGACAAAGATGAAATTAGACTAAATTTTATAACAGTGTCTAACAAATTACAATTTGATGAAACTGCAGTGCTTAACAATGTTCAGCAATCTAGAAGAAGTCAATTAAATCAAAATAGTATAGCTGGAGGGTTTCATTATAAACGTATCTGGAACACTAAAGTTAAATCTACTTTTGAAGTTTACGAAACGGACTATAAGCTTAAATCTGTAAACGCAAATGTTTTAGAGTCTCAACGCTTTTTACAAGAAAATATAGTGTCTGAAACAAGCTTAAAACTGCTTACAGATTATAATTTAAATGAAAGTATTAGACTGTCTGGAGGATATCATTTTGTTGAAACTAAAATCACTAATCTAGATGATGTAGATACACCAGTATTTAGAATATTAATTTCTGAAGTGTTACGTACTCATGGTGCATTTGCTCAAATAAATTATACATCATTAAACAAGAATTCAAATCTTAATCTGGGTGTAAGGTATAACTATCTTGATAAGTTTAATAAGCAGATTTGGGAACCACGACTTAATTTTAGTCAACGTTTTTTAGACTATTTTACTGTAGAGGTTTTAGGTGAATTTAAGCATCAAAACACATCACAAATAATAAACTTTCAAAACGATTTTTTAGGTATTGAAAAACGTAGATGGCAATTATCTAACAACAACGATATTCCAATAATTACAAGTAAACAACTCTCATTAGGTATTAATTATAATACTCAGGGTTGGTTAGTTAGCTTAGATGGTTACTACAAAAATGTAGATGGAATCACATCACAAAGTCAAGGATTTCAAAATCAATATGAGTTTGTAAAGTCTCAAGGAAGTTATAATGTTAAAGGAGCTGATTTCCTTTTAAGGAAACAATTTAGGTATTTCAATACTTGGCTCAGTTACTCTTTTATGAATAATCAATATGAGTTTAAAGATTTAGAAGATGACACTTTTCCAAGTAATTTTGATATTACACATGCTATAAACTTAGGTTTATCTTATTCTAATAATAACTTCAAATCTTCAATAGGAGTAAATTGGCATACAGGAAAACCAATAACTAATCCAGAGGAGAATAATCCAATTGATGAACAAACTATAATTTTTGGCAAGACTAATGCTGAAAGGCTTAATGATTATGTAAGAGTAGATGCTTCTGTTCAGTATGATTTTATGATTTCTAATAAAATTAAAGCTAAAGCTGGTGTTTCTGTTTGGAATGTATTAGACAGAGAAAACCAAGTCAATACATTTTTTAGAATTGTTAATAATGAATTAAACCAATCTATTCAACGGTCGTTAGGATTAACACCAAATGCTACTTTTAAATTGTATTTCTAAAAGTTTTTTAAAATACCATATAAAAAAACGGTTTAGAACATTCTAAACCGTTTTTAGTTTGTAGCGAGAACGAGATTTGAACTCGTGACCTCCGGGTTATGAATCCGACGCTCTAACCAACTGAGCTACCTCGCCATAATTTTGAGAGTGCAAATATAAAAACATATTTATTGCATACAAACATAAAAGTGAATTTAAATTTTTATTTAAAAGTATTTCTAAACTTATTAATTAATGTATATATTGGACAACATAAAATTACAAGACTACAATTACATGGAAGATAAAATTAAGTACGAGATGGAGTTTGTTGTACATGCTTCACCATCATTACTATATCAATATATATCAACACCATCCGGACTATCAGAATGGTTTGCAGATAATGTAAACTCTAGAGGAGAGGTATTTAAATTTATTTGGGATGGATCAGAAGAGCAAGCCAAATTAATTACCAAAAAATCTGGAGAACGCGTAAAATTTAAGTGGTTAGTGGATGAAGATGAGCCATATTATTTCGAAATTAGAATTCAAGTAGACGAAATAACAAAAGACGTCTCTGTTATGATTACAGATTTTGCTGAAGAAGATGAGGTTGATGAAGCTAAAATGCTTTGGACCAACCAGATATCAGATTTAAAACAAGTCTTAGGTTCGGCTTAAAAATACACTCAATTAAAGTATATTTGTCCTATTGAAAAATAGGACTTTTTTTATGCTAAATTTTAACGGAATACTTCAAGAAGACAAACCAATACTGTCTAATCATAATCGTGGCTACACCTATGGTGATGCACTGTTTGAGACTATAAAAACTGTACATGGTAAGCTGTTATTTTTTGAAGACCACTATTTTAGATTGATGGCATCTATGCGTATTATGCGCATGGAAATACCAATGACGTTTACTATGGAGTATTTTGAAGAAGAAATTAAAAAAACTTTGGATGCTAATGGTTTGTTGTCTCAGTCAGCACGTGTAAAAATTCAAATAGATAGAGTAGCAGGTGGCTTATATTTACCAGAATCTAATGATGTCAATTTTATTATAAGTAGTAAAAAAATTGATTCTGATTTTTATCTTTTAAATGAAGAAAAATATGAAGTAGATTTATATAAAGATCATTATTTAGCCCCTAGTTTATTATCTACGCTTAAGACTAATAATAAAGCAATTAACGTAATTGGAAGTATTTATGCTAAAGAAAACAAGTTAGATAATGGTTTGTTATTAAATACTAATAAAAGTGTAGTAGAAGCGCTAAATGGTAACTTGTTTTTAGTAAAAGATCATGTCATTAAAACACCCCCTTTATCAGACGGTTGTTTAAAAGGTGTTTTAAGGAAACAATTAATAGACATAATTAATCTGCTACCAGATTATAGTATAGAGGAAGATTCTATATCTCCTTTTGAGCTCCAAAAGGCTGATGAACTATTTATTACTAATGTTATACAGGGCATTCAGCCTATAACTAAGTACAGAAAAAAAGAATTTAAAAATGACGTAGCTAAGATGTTACTACAAAAACTAAATGTAAAGGTAAGATTAGGCTAATTATAGCTAGGATTTTCTGGTGCGTTGGACCAAATAGAATAATCACCACCTAGTTCTACCATTTTTTCTTTCCAGAAGGATTCGTAGTTTTTTTCTATGATGTCCTTTTTGTAATTGTTTTTGGTCACTACCCAAGCATTGGATTTTAATTCGGTTTCTAATTGGTTGCTTTCCCAACCAGAGTAACCCAAAAAGAATTTAATATCGTTTGCTGTTAACTTCTGTTCAGCTATTAACTCTGCAACCACAGTAAAATCACCACCCCAAAATATTCCTAAAGAAATTTCAACACTATTTGGAATTAAATCCGGACGTTTATGTATAAAGTACAAATTATCCTGTTCTACAGGACCACCATTATAAACTTTAAAAGACGCGTCTAATTCTGGGATTAAATCACTAATAGTATAATTTAAAGGTTTATTTAAGATAAAACCAATTGCACCTTCTTTATTGTAATCTGTTAACAGTACAATAGATCTATTAAAAGACATATCTCCAATAATAGAAGGTTCTGCTATTAATAAATCACCTTTTTTTGGTTTTGTTGTAGTCATTTTAAAAGGATTTGTTATCTAAATGTAGCATATATTTATTGAATACACAATAATATAGGCTAATATATAACAAAAAAAAGCCTTCAATAATGAAGGCTTTTTAAAGTTATTTTAAACAAATACTAGTTTACAGCATTTGCTAAATCAGATCCAGCTTTAAACTTAACAACGTTTTTAGCTTTGATTTTGATAGTCTTTCCTGTCTGTGGGTTTCTTCCGTCTCTTGCAGCTCTTTTAGATACTGACCAAGAACCAAATCCTACTAAAGAAACTCTATCACCTTTTTGTAAAGCTCCTTCAATTTCGATTAACGCACACTCTAAAGCTTTCTTTGAAGCTGCTTTAGTAATTCCTGCGTGTTCTGCCATAGCATCGATTAAATCTGTTTTGTTCATAATTTTAATTTTAATTATTAATAAATAAGTTGATTAACAGTTTTTGTTAAATCCTTTACAAATTTATACGGATTATGCTACTACGCAAGTAATAGCAAGGAAAACCCCTTGTTTTGTTGATAACTTATAGCATTTGTTAATAAAGAATGGTGTTTTTCACTAAATTATACCAATATCAGTCATACTAAGGGTTTAGCGAAGTTTTGCTTCACTATTAAAATTATAGCCATTTAAAAGCGATTTTGCATCCATAGTTCGTTTTCCTGGAAGCTTTAGTTCTAGTATTTTTATAAAACCCTCTTTTACAGCAACTTTAATTGAAGATTTATCACTAATAATTAAACCTATGTCAAAATCATGTATGTGATTTTCCTTCTCTGCTTTGTAAATTTTAATATCTAGTACCTCATTATTGTTGTGTAATTCGCACCAAGCTGCTGGATAAGGACTCAGTCCTCTTATTTTGTTATATATATTATCAATAGTATCTGTAAAATCTATTTTACAATTGTCTTTATTTAGTTTGTATGCAGTTTTTGAAATAGCATCCTCTGGTTGTGGTGTAGTTTTAACGTTCCCTTTTTCAATCAGTCTTATGGTGTCTATTACTAAGTGACTTCCAATATCCATAAGTTTATCGTGTAAACTTCCAGCATTTTCACTTGGATCTATGTCAATGTCTTGTTGTAGTATCATTGCTCCTGTATCAATTTTTTCATCAATAAAGAAAGTAGAGACACCTGTTTTAGTTTCACCATTTATAATTGCCCAATTAATTGGTGCAGCTCCACGATAATTGGGTAATAGTGAGGCGTGCAAATTAAAAGTTCCGTACTTAGGCATGTCCCAAACTACTTTTGGTAACATTCTAAAAGCTACTATTATTTGAAGATTAGCACGTAAAGCTTTTAATTCCTTTAAAAAATCTTCATTTTTTAAATTAGTGGGTTGTAGTATATTTAAACCTTTTTCTTTAGCAAAACCTTTTACAGCAGATTCGTGCAGCTTACGTCCACGTCCTGCAGGCTTATCTGGTGCTGTAATGACTCCAACAACATTATAATTATGTTCTAAAATAGTTTTTAAGGTCGCTACAGCAAAATCTGGAGTTCCCATAAATACAATTCTTAAGTCTTCATTCATATATGTTTTAATTTATAACGATTTGTTTTAGTTACCTCTATATTATCGTCTTCTAACAACATTTTTAGAGTGCTGTTTATTATGTCTTCATTATAAGGTAACAATTTATATAATTCTTTAGATGATTTTTCACCAAACTCTAAAGCTTCAATAATACTATTTTTTACTGCTTTAGTATTGATTTTTGATTTCGCTTTCGCTGAAATACATACTGAACAGATTCCACAGTCTTTAATATCTTGCTCACCAAAGTATGTTAGTAATTGTACACTTTTACATACGTCATTTTTATTTACGTAATCTAATACTGCTTGTATTTGACTTTGTTTTAGAGCATTTTGTTGTTCTATAGTTGCTGCAACTCTGTTTATGGTTTTATCGTCTTCACGAGGTTGAATAAAAGTAACCTGAGCATCAGTTTTATTGATTTTTAATGATATAACATTATCTTTTTCTAATTGTTCTAGCACATTAATTAGTTGTTCTTCCTGTACTCCGGTTTTATCAGAAATTAAACTACTATTAATTTTCGTACTATGCTCAAAAATTCCGCCATAGGTTCTTAATATAGATTTAATAACTATTTCAAAGCTTTTATGCGATTCTAAATATTTAAAAAGTTGACCACTTGACACTAAAAACTGGACTTCTATACGTTTATTAAACTGTTTACTTAAAGTAATAATACTAGTTTTGTCTAAAATCTGTAGTGCGTTAAAAGTAGTTACGGTATTGAATTTATAAGTCTTACAAAAATCGTTAAAATTAAAGTCAAAAGTTTGGTATACACCTTCACCATACGAGATTTGAAAATAATTTGATAGTTTTCTATATACAGTTTTTACAAAGTCTACGGTAGGTAAAACGTTTAAAAACTGATTGTTTAAAACGGTATCATCATTTTTACTTTTTAAAATTACAGCATAGGCTTTAGCTTGATTACGTCCTGCACGTCCAGCTTCTTGAAAATAGCTTTCGATACTATCTGGTAAATTAATATGTATTACTGTTTTTACATCAGACTTATCAATTCCCATTCCAAATGCATTGGTCGCTACAATCACTTGTTTTTTATTGTGCATCCAATCTTGTAAATGTTTATCTTTAACAGTGTTATTTAATCCACCATGGTAATAAGTGCTACTAATGTTTTTTTGTTCTAAATATTGACTAATTTCAAGGGTTAGTCTTCGGTTTCTTACATAAATAATGGAAGATTGAGGGTTTTTATTAAGTATGGCTTCCAACCTAAAGTATTTATCCTCTTCCTCAAAAACCATATAAGCTATATTGGGTCTGTAAAAGGATTGTTTAAAAACTTTAGGAGCTATAAAATCTAGCTCAGACATAATATCCTCTGTAACCTGTGGTGTTGCACTTGCAGTTAATGCTATAACGTTTACTGTTGGATGTAATTGACGTAATATAGAAATGTTTTTATAAGACGGTCTAAAATCATTTCCCCATTGACTGATGCAATGGGCTTCATCCACAGCAATAAGGTTAACATTCATCTGTTTAATTCTATCCTGAACCAACTCTTGTTGCAAGCGCTCTGGAGATAAATATAAAAACTTATAATTACCATAAATGCAATTATCTAGCAACGTATCTATTTCATTATTTGAAATTCCGCTAGTCAATGCAATTGCTTTAATACCTTTATTTTGCAACGCATTAACTTGATCTTTCATTAAAGCAACTAATGGCGAAATAACTATACAAATACCTTCTTTAGCCAACGCTGGGATTTGAAAACAAACACTTTTTCCGCCTCCAGTGGGTAATAAAGCAAAGGTGTCTTCACCTGCAATAGCAGCATTAATAATATCTTCTTGTAATGGTCTAAAAGAGGTAAACGTCCAATAACGCTCTAATATGTTAATTGGATGCGCCATTATAGGGCTTTTACGACGTCTAAAATGTGTTGTGCTCTAGTTTCGATACTACCAAATGGTACATCTTGTAGGTTATAATCGTATTTTTGATACGTGTCTAATAGGTGCTGATGAATTATTTTTGCTTGTTCAAAGCTTTCATAACGGACAACATCACTTTTATATATTTCTTGCCAAGGCGCTAAAATAAAAACGTAATCGTAAGTATTTATTCTACACGATTCTGTAAAATTTTCTGGATACTCTTCATTAACATAATCCATGTATGCCACAACGTCAGGTATACCTCTGTCTAAAAACACAAATTCGCTATCACTCTTTTTGGCATCTAGATATTGATTTTCTCTACCTTCAAGTAATAGTTTGCTAAATAGTAAAGGATCGGTTAAAAATAATTGTTCAATACCTTTTTCCCTGGCTTCAAGGGTTACTTGTCTAGATATTTCCTCGTAGCATGTGTAACCTCGTTTAGTTAATTCGTTTATAATTGCAGATTTACCAGTACTTGGACCTCCTGTAATAACTATTTTTTTTGCTTTCAAATGACATAATTTAACTGTAAAAATCCGAAATTAATTCATTAAAAAAAAATCTAAACAAATTGGTATATTTGTTGCTTATAATTTTAGTATGAAAAATACACCTAATCCAGAAGAGTTTTACTCAAAATTAAAAATACAATTACAGGACACAGCTTTGTGGCCTAATGAGTATTTATATAAATTTATTGTGCTTTCTAGTCAGACTAAAATTACACAAGTAGAAACTATTTTTGATAATATGGGAGCAGTTATAAAAACAAAAGAATCTAGTAACGGTAAGTATACTAGTGTTTCTGTAAATGTTAGAATGAAAAATCCTGATCATGTTATTGAAAAGTATTTAGAAGTTACAGAAAAAGTAGAAGGAGTCATTAGCCTTTAGTTTTTTTTTGTATTTTGCACAAGCATTATTAACTACGGTGCAACACATATAAATTCTACACTTTTTTTATTTTGATAGACGACATAGAGTACAACACAGAGCGTGAACATTTGATTATTCCAGAGTATGGACGCCATATTCAAAAAATGATTAACTACGCAAAAACACAAGAGCCAAAAGAAGAACGCAATAAATTAGCTAAGTCTATAATTGCAGTTATGGGAAATATGCAACCGCATTTACGTGATGTGCCAGATTTTCAGCATAAACTTTGGGATCAATTATTTATCATGTCTAATTTTGAATTAGATGCAGATTCGCCATTTGGAGTACCTTCTAAAGAAGAGTTATCTGAAAAGCCAGAACCTTTAAAATATCCACAAAACTTTCCTAAGTATCGTTTTTATGGTAACAATATTAAAACCATGATTGACGTTGCTAATACATGGGAAGAAGGAGAAATGAAAGAAGCTTTGGTTTACACCATTGCTAATCACATGAAAAAGTGCTTTTTAAATTGGAATAAAGACACGGTTGAAGACGATGTGATTTTTGACCATTTGTATGAGTTGTCTGGCGGAAAAATTAATTTAAAGAATTCTGAAGAAGACCTTACAGATGCTTCACGATTAATGAAAGCGTCAAGCGGAAAAAAATATTCTAGCAACAAAAAAGGGTCAAATAAAAAAAACAACCAAAACCGAAACCGAAAAAGATATTAAACGTATTTATGGGAACATTTAAAATTGAAGGTGGACACCAATTAAAAGGAAATATCCAACCTCAAGGCGCAAAAAACGAAGCATTACAAATACTATGTGCAGTTTTACTAACTCCAGAAAAAGTAACCATAAATAATATACCTGATATTATTGATATCAATAAGTTAATAGCTTTATTAGGTAATTTAGGTGTTAAGGTCAACAAATTATCTGAAGGTACTTACACGTTTCAAGCAGATGCTATAGATTTAGATTATATGCAAACTGCCGATTTTAAAAAAGAAGGAAGCGGTTTAAGAGGCTCTATTATGATGGTTGGACCTTTATTAGCGCGTTTTGGTAAAGGCTATATTCCAAAACCAGGAGGAGACAAAATTGGACGTCGTCGTTTAGATACACATTTTGAAGGATTTATAAACCTTGGTGCTAAGTTTAGATACAATCGAGAAGAGTATTTTTATGGTGTAGAAGCCGATAAACTTACAGGTACAGATATGTTGTTAGATGAAGCTTCTGTAACTGGTACTGCTAATATTGTGATGGCTGCAGTCCTTGCAGAAGGTACAACTACCATCTATAATGCAGCTTGCGAGCCTTATTTACAGCAATTGTGTAAAATGCTTAATAGAATGGGAGCTAAAATCTCTGGTGTAGGCTCAAATCTTTTAACCATTGAAGGTGTTGATAGCTTAGGTGGAACAGAGCATACCATGCTACCAGATATGATTGAAATTGGGAGTTGGATTGGTTTGGCTGCGATGACAAAGTCTGAGTTGACTATTAAAAATGTGAGTTGGGACGACTTAGGACAAATCCCTAACGTTTTCAGAAAACTAGGAATTACTGTCGAAAAGCAAGGAGACGATATACACATTCCTGCACATACTAATGGATACGAGATACAAAACTATATTGATGGTTCAATACTAACAATTGCAGATGCACCTTGGCCAGGATTTACGCCAGATTTGTTAAGTATTGTTTTAGTCGTTGCTACACAAGCTAGAGGAGAAGTACTAGTGCACCAAAAGATGTTTGAGAGTCGTTTGTTTTTTGTCGATAAATTAATTGATATGGGAGCAAAAATAATTCTTTGCGATCCACACAGAGCTACCGTTATGGGTCACGATTTTAAATCGCAACTAAAAGCCACGACTATGGTATCTCCAGATATTAGAGCAGGAATTAGTTTATTAATTGCAGCTTTATCTGCAAAAGGAACAAGTACCATACATAACATCGAGCAAATAGATAGAGGTTACCAAAAAATAGTTGAGCGTTTACAAGCTATTGGTGCTAAGATTGAACGTCTTGAAGGGAATTAAAAAACTTTAAATACAACATATAAAAAAAAGCTTCAATAATTTATTGAAGCTTTTTTATATTCAGCTAACAGCTAACAGCTAACAGCTAACAGCTAACAGCTAATTTATTCCATATTATAAAAATACTGCTCGCTAGCTATTTTACCATCTTTAACTTCGTACACACAAACTTCTTCCATTTGTTGTCTTCCTCTGTCTTTAAATGTACAATCAAAACTCATTTTTGCAGTAAAAAAATTATCAGCTACAAGAGGTTCACTAACTTCACCACTATGGTATTCTGCAACATTATCTAACCATTCTTTACTTTTATTCCAAACGTTTTGTTTGCCAGTAATAACTTCTCCTGGTACTCCTGGCATTTCTCTGGATACTACGTTATCTGCATATAATTCATTTATGCACTCTAGGTTTTTACCTTCTCTGCACATGCTTGCCCATTGTTGAGCGACTTCTTTTGTGTTCATAATGTATTGTTTTAGTTGTATTTACAAGATAATAAAAAATTAGGAGCTAATGTGTTTGTGTTGGTTAGTTGTGTGTTTATGCAACGACCCATGCAATTAATTATACATGTTGTTGGCATTTCGTTGTTTTTTTTCAGGTAACTTATTATTCAACTTTTTTCCTTTTTCCGATTATCCAGCGTTTGAGTGAATTCGGTCAGTGTTTTATTCCGCAAACTTTTTCAATTCCGATTGAGTGAGCAATTCCGCAACTTGCTATATTCCGCATTCAGTTCGGGTTTTGTATTTAATTTAGTTTATTTTTTATTCAATATTTCGTTATATTTCTTTGATTCAGGTTCATAAGTTATCAATTCTCCATTTTTTCCATCCACAAATAATTTTCCGCAATTAGTACATTCCCATAACGTTTTAAAAACATCTTGTTTTCTTAATTGCATACTAGCATTTTCTTTGTCTTTTTCTGTTTTTCCAGATTTTTCAATTGCAAAGTCTATAGAATCCCAAAAATCAAACCATTGAGTATCTGAAATTACATATCCTTTGTTTTTAAGATAATCAGTTTGGTCGACTATTATGTTCTGGCAAGTGCATTTAATTTTCATTGTTGAATTGAGTCATTTTTTATATAAGCTGTAATCAAAATCAATTTCTATTATTAGCTTCAGAGTGCGTTCACCCAATGAATGCCAACGGTCTCGGCTATGAGTAGTTGCGTGGGCTAGCACTTAACTTTGCAAGTACACACCAAACTGAAAATCCTCGCGGATTTTTAGAAGTAGGCGAGAACAAGCAATTACTTATAGCCATTGTTGTGCAACGTATTTTTTTATTCGTAATATTCAATTTGTCTTTCCCAAACCATTCCTAATTCTCCGTTAGAGCTTCTCCTTTTAGAAATCCAATTTCCATTTTCGTCATATACATATTCGAAAGAAGTTTGGTGTGTTTGTTCGTCTTGTTCGTTAAACCAATTTTGAACAATCAAATTATCCATATCATCATATTCGGATACGAATTTCATAAAACTTCCATCAGGATTGAATTTGAACTGTAAATTTTCATTTCCGTCTTTATCGTATGAGTATGTGCGTCTGTCTTTTAAACTTCCATCAGGTTTATATCTGAATTGTTCAATTTTTTTGTTGTCAAAATTGTATTTGTAAACATATTTACAACCATTTTCACTTTCTGGACTTTTGAGCAACATCCCGATATTATTGCCTTTTTCGTCATAGCTATTCGATTGAATATTTGTCAGATTATTATCCGAATCATAAGTTTTAACAGCAATCATATTGTCGTTAGAATCGTACTCATAAGTCCAATAGCTTTTCAATTCATCTGATGAATTTTTCTTCATAGCTTTTTGAGCAACTCCATCTTCATTTCTTTCGTAAATAGTTTTCTCATACAGTGAACCGTCATTTTCATATTGTCCGTTTTCTATTACTTTCTCATTTTTATCAAAAATCATATATGAGCTTATGTTTGAGTCAAATAGATTTTCTCGACTTTTTAACTCACCATTTTCTGGTTTATAAATGACTTCTTTAACCATTTTCATTTTTGGTTTGAGAGTGTCTGAAGTCGATTGAGCGATTAAATTAGATACAGGAAATGAAATCAGAATTCCGAGTAATAATATGTATTTCATAGCTTTGTTCATATGTTGCACAACGTATTTGTGTATGGCTAGTTGCGTGGTTAAGCGAGTAATTTAGCAAAAAAATCACAGATAGAATATTCCGCAGGAATGTTCGTAAGTCGGCAGTGAACCAAGCAATTAATTATACATGGTGTTGTGGCACGTTTTTATTTATCCGCTTTTTCTTGTTTTCAATTAATTCAGCTGGTAAACAATTAAATTTCGTTTTGCATTTGACATTACAAACAAGAATCAATTATTGTTTTCGTTCCGCTCATATTTAAGGTTTCATCCTGTTTAGGTTTTACATATACTGCTGTTATTTGCAATTAACAGATAGTTTTAATGTGTCTCCAACTTCAAATATATCGGAAGTATTTATAAATAATTTTCCTTTTCCTTTAGTTGGTTTTAGTCTATAAGTATAATTATACGCATTATATTTATGCTTCTTGTATACTACGAATTCATTTGAGTTATGACCAAGTTCCGAACAGGAACAAAAGCATATAACTAAAGCTACGAGGAAATATTGAACTAAGTTTTTCATGTATTTTTTTGTTTTCCCAACCTTTATTCCGCCACTTTTATATCTGTATTTTCAGTTCTATATAACCAAACTGAATTCAGGATTTCGTTGCTCAATTCGGCAATCTATTTTTAAAGGATTTCTGTATTATTTTAATCAAGTCTCAATGTTTTTTCAAATGTGCCACAACAAAGTTGTTATATCCCGATAATATCACTGGATAAAACAACTTTTACTGTGCTTTATCTACAGTAATTCTTGCATCACGATTGGCTAATTCCCAAGCGGTATAAAACACTAATCTTGCTCTGTTTTCTAATAAATCGTATTCTATTTTATCTGGTGTATCACTTGGTCTGTGGTAATCGTCATGCGTCCCATTAAAATAAAAAATAACTGGTATGTTGTTTTTTGCAAAGTTGTAATGGTCTGATCTGTAGTAAAAACGGTTTGGGTCATTCTCGTCATTATACGTATAATCCAGCTCTACATTAGCGTATTTGGTATTAACCATTTCTGAGATGTTATGTAACTCTGTACTTAATTTATCACTTCCAATAAGGTAAATGTAGTTACGGTCTCCTGTTTTACGTTTTGGGTCTGTACGACCAATCATGTCTATATTTAAATTAGCAACGGTATTGGCTAACGGGAAAATAGGATCGTTATCTGTGTAGTGTCTGCTTCCTAATAGTCCTTTTTCTTCTCCAGTTACATTTAAAAATACTACAGAGCGTTTTGGACCATGACCAGCTTGTTTAGCTTTTGCAAATGCTTCTGCTATTTCTAAAACAGCTACTGTACCAGAACCATCATCATCCGCACCATTATACACCTCTCCGTTTTTTACACCTTCGTGATCTAAATGTGCAGAAATTACAATATACTCATCTGGTTTTTCTGTACCTCTAACGATTGCTGCAACATTTTCTGAGGATAATGCTTTGGAGTTGTTTTTAAAATCTAAATTAAAGTTAGCAGCTACTACTTCGTTTTTAGTAGTTAATTCTTTGCTAACTATTGCATTGTAAGCACCATCGTTAATTAAAAAGTAGTACATGTTTTTATCGTTGCCTACTAAACTCATTCTACCACTTGACGTACCATAGCGTAGTGCTGCCATAGCAAATACGTCTGGGTGATAAAACAGTACTGCTTTGGCACCTTTGTCTTTTGCTATATCACGTTTTAAAGCAAATTGTTGTCTAAAATTAGACCATTTAGACGTTTCTTCTGTTCCAGATATTACGTAAGTACCATCATTATTTTTAGGTTCTCCGTGTTTAAATAATACTACCTTACCTGTAACATCTACACCATCATAGCTTGAGTAGTTATCATCTTCTATACCATATCCTAGATTAACAATTTCGGTTGCTTGTAGTTTGCTAGTTTCCATAGGGTTAATGGATACAAAATCTTCTAGGTTTTTTAATGACTTACCGTTAATAGTTAGTGTTACATCTGGTTTGGATTGTAACTCTAATGGCACATCTTGAAAGTAGTTACCGTCTGCTTTAGCTGCAGGAACGCCAAACTTCATATAATGTTCTTTTAAAAAGTTGACTGCTTTTTTTTGTCCTTCGGCACCAGTTTCTCGTCCTTCAAACTCGTCTGAAGCATATTGGTATAACGCTGTTTTTAAGTCGTCTTGGGTAATAGTTTGTGCATACACTGTTGGGTCTGCAACTTTATTACTGGTTTTGCTACCTTTTTGAGAGCTTCCACAAGCAATAAATAATAAGCTTAATGTGGTAATTGAAAGTATAGATTTCATTAAAAAAAGAGTTTAAATTGTTATACGTTCAAAAATACAAGAAAAAATAAGTTAAAACCACAATTTAATGCGATTTTAAAGACAGATAGTTGTGGATTAGATGTCTTCGTTTCTAATAAGTTGGTGATCCATATTAGCTATATACCAAGCTGTAGAAAAAATAAGTTGGGCACGCTTTTCTAGCAAAGGATAATTAATCTTATCTGCTGTGTCTGTAGGTTTGTGGTAATCTGGATGTTCTCCGTTAAAATAGAAAATAACAGGAATATCATGCTGCGCAAAGTTATAATGGTCTGATCTAGAATAGTAATGATTCGGGTCGTCTTCTGCATTGTATTTATAATCCAACTCTAAATTGGTATTGACACTATTTACTTTTTCCGAAATAAAATGTAACTCTTTACTAATACGATCTGCACCAATAATGTAAATATAATTTGGGTTGTTTTTATGTCTGTCATCCACACGACCAATCATATCAATATTTAAATTTGCAACTGTTTTATCTAAAGCAAATAATGGGTTTTTGGTATAATAGTAAGAGCCTTGCAAGCCTATTTCTTCTGCAGTTAAATGTAGAAATAGAATGTTGCGTTTGGGTGATACACCATTACGTTCTGCAGTTTTAAAGGCTTGTGCAATTTCCATAATTGCAACAGTACCAGAGCCATTATCGTCTGCTCCAAAGTAAAGTTCGGCATTTTCTACACCTAAGTGGTCAAAATGTCCAGAGATAATTAACGTCTCGTCTGGATAATCTGTCCCTTTGATATACGCTACAATATTTTCTGATGCCTCATATTGTTCTGGAAGAAAGTCCTTAGGAATTTTTTGCATGAATGTAGAATCACCTGCAGCAGGAAGTAAGCCTTCAGCTTTATAAAAATCGACTAAAAACTGTGATGCTTTTTTTTGCCCTTCAGTACCTACTTCGCGTCCTTTAAACTCGTTAGAAGCAAACTGATACAGATGTGCTTTTAAAGTTTCCGCTTGTATCGTTTCAGCGTAAGCTGTCATGGTTTTTGGCGTTTGGACAACAACACTAGCTTCTAAATTTTTAATTTTAGTACTATACTTGGTAGTTGCGCAAGAACCGACTAAAATTAATGCAGAAAGAACACAATAAAACTTCATTTAACTCAAAAAATTGAGCGTAAATATATAGAAAATCAGCATTTTGACCTAATCTTCTTACTTAATCTGTAATGATTAAATCCTCTAATTCTTCTTTTGCTTCTTCTTTGCGTTTTTGTTCTGTTTGCTCAAGTTCCTTGGTGTCACCAACTTCAGATACACTAAAAATAGCCTTGTAAGTTGCTAATGCTAAACTTATGATGGTTAATAAAAATATAACCTGAATTAAGTGTGTGGATTGTGTTTCTTTTTTTGCTTTTAAAAACGCAATTAGTCCAAAAACAAAAGCCAATGCAGCAGGAATAAAAGATAGTTTATACAAAGGTAAAACAGCCAAAATTACAGCTATAATTGCAAAAATTAATCCTAAAATAATACTTGCTTTTCTCATAATTGCCTAGTTTTTTAATCCAGTTGCCGATTTTAATTTTAACTCGCCACTACCTACAGCTATTTTAAACTTAGCATATACAGGTACTTTGTTTTCGTCTGCTGTTAACCATAACACATTGGCGTTATTACCTTTAAGTACATTGCTGCCAGCAACGCTAATAGATAGCTTGTAACATTCTTTTTTACCTAAAGCGGTATTTATAGTTTCTTTAGCTAAAAGTTTAAAGCTGAACTTAGTTTCTTTATTGTCAAATAGTACTGTAAACGTATCAGATGCTCCAATAGGTGCTTTTTTGATATCTAAGGTTCTAATTTTATAAATGGTCGCAACAATATCTCTTGTTCCGTAATTGATTTTTACATTTTTATTTTGATCCCAAAAACCAGAAGCGTTGTTTTTTGTTTTCTTTCTAATTAAGCTTTCTACCAAATTGGTTTTATGGTTGTATTTATACTTTACGTATTTATAATAACCACCTTCATTAATCTCTCTGTTGTATAAATAAGGTGTAATGGTTCTTGGGTTGACGTAGCTTTCATACAAATCTCTAATTTTAAAAAAGCTGTCAAAGTTAGTGTAAGTTGTCGCTGTACATTTTAAGTGCAGTAGAGTAGAAGAGCTTGTTTTTAATTCGCTAGTTTCCATTTTAACTTCCGCTAAATCTGTTAATATTCCAGACATATTATATGATGCGGTAAACGTTAATTTCTCACCAGCATTAAATGCTTTATTGTCTTGCCCAAAACTAAAAGTTAGGGCAACAAATGCTATTAATAGGGTTAGTTTATGTTTCATAAGTCTATTATTTAGTTGTCAAAGATATAACTAAACATTAATTGTGCCGAAATATTGTTTAAAATATTGAAACCTGTTAATGATTTGATAATTAGCCCTAAAAATGATAACATTTTTGTAATTTTGCAATGTGATAACATCTATTTTACATAAAGGTTTTGCGTCAATACTGGCACTTTTAGTGTTATTTTCAACGTTTTCTTTTACAGTTGAAAAACATTACTGTGGAGACCATTTGGTTGATACTGCAATTTTTACTAAAGTTAAAAATTGTGGAATGGAAGAATCAACAACTACCGAAGCTACTGTAACAAAAAAATCATGTTGTAAAGATGTAGTTGAAATCATTAAAGGTCAAGATGAGTTGAAACTTAATTTTGACGATTTAGATACCAATGCACAATTTGTCTTTACCGCTTTTGTGTATAGCTATGCTCAGTTATACCAGAGTTTACCAAAGCAAATTGTACCACATCAATATTATTCGCCTCCCAACTTGGTCATAGATTACCAAGTCCTTCATGATGTATTTATAATTTGATACTTTGTTTTTGTTTCCGCTTAAGCGGAATACCTTAAAACAATTCAATAATCAAATTACACATTACAATGACACATACATATACAGTTACAGGAATGACCTGTAATAATTGTAAAGCATCTGTAGAAAAAACTTTAGAAGCACTAGAAGATATTACTTCAGTAACGGTTGATTTAGAACAATCTGAAGCAACTATTAGCATGTCCAAACATCTTACTACGCAACAATTACAAGAGGCTTTACCAAACAAATACCAAATAACTGAAAAACCCAAAACACAAAATGTGTTTGCCTCTTCTAATGAAATAGAAGAGGAACCATCAGATTTAAAACGGTTATTTCCACTGTTTTTAATCTTTGGATATATTACGGTTGCAGCAATACTATTAAATTACAATCCATGGAATGGTTCTAGTTTTATGCTAGATTTTATGGGTTTATTTTATATTGTTTTCAGCTTTTTTAAGTTACTGGATTTAAAAGGGTTTCCAGAAAGTTTTAAAATGTACGATCCACTAGCAAAAGTAATTCCTGCCTATGGATGGATCTATCCTTTTTTAGAATTAGGTTTAGGTATTTTATTTTTAATGCGAATTCAAATTCCATTAGCACTAATAATTACAGTTATTATTCTAGGAATTACCACTGTTGGAGTTACTAAAACGTTACTAGATAAAAAAGCTATACAATGTGCTTGTTTGGGAACAGCTTTAAAATTACCTATGACTAAGGCGACGTTTATAGAAAACACCATTATGTTGATTATGGCTGTTTGGATGCTAATTAAAATCTATAGTTAATTATGAAAAAATTATTGATTTTACTTGGCTTTATGCCTTTAGTAATGACTGCACAAGAGACCTTAACAGGAACTATTTATGATGCCAGTCAGACAGATTCAGAACAACCTTTATTTGGAGCTAACTTAATTTGGTTAGACACAAGTGTGGGTACGTCTACAGATATTGATGGTAAATTTTCTTTACCATATAATGAAGAATATAGAAAACTAGTAATTAGCTATGTTGGTTATAAAACAGATACGTTAATTATCACATCTATTACACCAATTAAACATGCATTGAAACCTACAAACGATTTGGATGAAGTTGTGGTTGAAGCCAGAAAACAAGCGACTGCTAAATCTTATTTAAAAGCACAAAATACGCTATTGGTAAGTAGTGATGAGTTATTAAAAGCGGCTTGTTGTAATCTATCTGAAAGTTTTGAAACCAATCCGTCTATTGACGTTAATTTTAGCGATGCTGTTACTGGAACAAAGCAAATAAAAATGCTAGGATTATCAAGTCCTTATATCTTAATAGCTACAGAAAATATTCCCTCTATCAGAGGTGCTTCTCAAGCTTATGGATTAAGTTTTATTCCAGGGACTTGGGTAGAAAGTATTCAAATTACTAAAGGTGCTGGAAGCGTAGTGAATGGTTTTGAAAGTATAGCAGGACAAATTAATGCTGAGCTTGTGAAACCAACGACAGATAATAAACTATTTGTTAATGCTTATGCATCTGTAAATGGTAGATTGGAATTAAATACACATGTTAACACAAAAGTATCCGATAAATGGGATACTGGATTGTATATACATGGAAATTTAAGAGATCAGAAATTTGATAAAAACAACGATTCGTTTTTAGATGTACCTTTAAAAAAACAAATAAATGTGATGAATCGTTGGCAATACACCAATCCAGAAAAGGGTATTGTAAGTTTTATCAACTTTAGATATTTAACAGATAATAATCAATCTGGACAAATCAACTTTAATCCTGAAACAGATAAATTAACAACTAATGCTTGGGGAAGTGAAATTGATACTGAACGTTATGAGGTATCAGCAAAGTTGGGTTATGTTAATCCAGAAATCCCTTGGCAGAGTTTAGGTGTTCAATTTGCGTTTAGTAATCATGTTCAAGACTCTTATTTTGGATTAAATCAATATAATATTGATCATACAAGTATATATTCTAATGTGATATATAATTCTATAATAGACGATTCTAGACACAAAATAAAAACAGGTGTTAATTTTACCTATGATGCTTATGACGAGTTTGCAATTGCTCAACAATTTGGAAGAACAGAGCGATCGTTTGGTGGATTTTTTGAATATTCTTTTGATAATCTTGAAGCCTTAACACTAACTGCAGGATTACGTGTAGATACACATAATTTATTAGGCGAATTTATTACACCACGACTACACGTACGTTATTCACCTTGGGGAAAATCTGCTTTAAGAGCCTCTATAGGACGCGGAAAACGAAGTGCTAATATTTTTGCAGAAAACCAGAATTTATTTGCGTCTTCTCGCGACTTCTCCATTTTAAACTCCAATGGTAGTATTTATGGTTTAGACCCAGAAATCGCATGGAACTATGGTGTATCTTATTTACAAGGCTTTAATCTGTTTGGACGAGGTGCAGATATTACTTTAGATTTTTATCGTACCGATTTTCAAAATCAAGTGGTTGTAGATTTAGAAAACGCACAAGAAGTCAATTTTTATAATTTAGAAGGAGATAGCTATGCCAATAGTCTTCAGGTAGAATTTAATTATAATCCCTTTAATAATTTTGATATACGTACCGCTTACAAATATTACGACGTTAAAACACAATATAAATCTGGTAAATTAATTAAACCATTAACGCCTAGGCATCGTGTATTTGCAAATGCCTCCTATGAAACCGAAATAAAAAATAATAGTAATTGGAAATTTGATGTGACTTATAATTGGTTAAGTGAGCAACGTTTTGCGTCTACTTTAAATAATCCTATTCAATATAGATTAAATGACTATTCGCAATCTGTAGGGACGCTTAACGCACAGGTTACTAGAGTATTTTCTCCAAAATTTGAAGTATATTTGGGAGGAGAGAATGTTACCGATGTTAGACAAAATAATCCAATAGTTAGTGCAGACAATCCGTTTGGCTCAAGTTTTGATACTAACTTTGTATATGGTCCAATATTTGGAAGTATGTATTATGCAGGATTACGATATAAATTAAATTAAAACCTTATAACAATGAAAAATATAGTATTAGTATTATTAATGATGGTAACTACAGTAACCTTTGCTCAAGACAAAAATAAAAGAGCTAGCTTAGAAGTAGATGGTGTTTGTATGATGTGTAAATCTAGAATTGAAAAAGCATGTTTTAAAACCAAAGGTGTTAAAAGTGCTGTTTGGAATGTAGAAACGCATGAGCTAAAATTAATCTTTGACGAAAATAAAACGGACTTAAAAGCCATTGAAGCAAATATTGCAGCTGTTGGACATGACACTAAAGACATAAAAGCTTCTGATGAAGCCTATGACAGTGTTCATGCTTGCTGTAAATACAGAGATGAAGAGGTTAAAGATGACCACAAAAAAGAATAATACTCAAAAATTTTTACTTAAAAAGCCTGCTATTGCAGGCTTTTTTTATTTGTATTAAATGGTTTTGTTATTGATTGATCAATGCTAGTAATTCATGTTCAATAGTAAGGTCAAACATATTAGCTTTAGGATTGACAATTCTAGCATGTTTATCCAGTATAAAGACTTTATTTACTGGTTTTAATGATAAAAGTTCTATAGCTTCTTCTGCATTTTCAAAATGATACTCGTTGTTAAGATTTAGATGATTACGTTGTAAAACGTCTGCTTGTTCTCTACTACTAATAGAATTGATGCTTATAGCCAAAATATCAAATTCTGGATACTTCTTTTGTAGCTCTTTTGCACGATCATGCGACACCTTTAAATGGTATCTATCTTTAACATCCCAAAAATAAATAATAGTAGGTTTATTAATTAGTTGTCTTAGTTGGTATGTTTTTTCATTTTTATCTATCACCTTTAAATCTGGAATAACTTGTCCAGGTTTTAATCGTTTATAAGAATTAACTAATGTACTGGCTTTACTTTTATGTTCGGTATTAGTACTTTTTTCATTAAATGAAGTTAAAAGCGAATCGTAATCATCAACACTTTTTGAGGCATTTATAAACTTAATCATATTATAATATAACAGCCTGTTTTTAATAAACGTATCTGAAACTTTTTGATGTATTAGTGTTAATTTATCTAAGTTATAATCTAGCGATTGGTTATCGTAAGTACTGTCTTTAGAATGCTTAAAATGTTCTTGTAAAGCAATATTATTGAAATGAAATCTTAAAAAAGACACATACGGTCTGTAATCTTTTAAGGTTTCGTTATTGTAATCAATATCTTTTCTAAAATCAAAAAAGTCGTCTGGTAACCCATTAAAAATATCGTGTTCACTTTTACTGTAGTTTATAAATGGATAAGCTTCTTTACTATAATAGTAATTATAATCTATATTGGCTTTAGCAAACGTAGTAAACAGTTCTGAAGCATTATATTTAGAGGTAAACTGCTTTAGTTTTTCTAACTTTTGTTGCCTGATATTGGATAATTGTTCTTCAAATGCTTCAGGTTCTAATTGACTAATTTTTAAAACCTCCTGTTCTTGTCTTTCGGTTTCTAGAAAAAGATCAATAAGATAGGTGTTTTCCTTTTCTCCAATTCCGTTAAAGGTTAATGACTCATCAAACTCTACTGTGTTAACACGTATCATGATGCTATCATTGGGATGAATTAAAAACGATTGCGATTCTTTCCCATCGTAAAAATGATATAAACCAGAGTCAAAATTTGTAAATGTATACTTAAAACGGTTGTTAGCATCTAAATATACAGTGTCAATAATATCAGACGATTTGTAGATAATAATATAATTACTACTTGGATTGATAATTTCTCCACCAAAAAAAGCAGTCATCTCTTTAGAAGTACTGGTGTCTTTTTTGCAAGACAATAGTGTACTAAAACAAATTATAATATAAAATAAGGGTCTTAAAGACATAAATTAGTGTATAAGGGCAAATAGCATTATAAACAAAAATATGTTTTGCTTAATAGTTCTGGTGTTAAGGCGTTGTTAAAACTTATTAAAGACCAATGTATAGTTTCTGTTTCGTCTTTATTTTCTACTTTTGCACAAAATTAAAATATAAGATATGTTATCAGTATCAAATTTATCAGTTCAATTCGGTAAGCGTGTACTTTTTGATGAGGTAAGTACTACATTTAATAATGGTAATTGCTACGGAATTATTGGAGCCAATGGAGCTGGGAAATCAACATTTTTAAAAATAATTTCTGGTCAAATCGAACCTACGTCTGGACATGTGCATTTAGAACCAGGTAAACGTATGTCTGTTTTAACACAGGACCACAACAAGCATGATGAAGATACCGTTTTAGAAACTGTTTTAAAAGGCAATAAACCGTTATACGATATTAAGTCAGAAATCGATGCTTTGTATGCGGATTATACCGATGAAAATGCTGAGAAAATTGGAGAGCTACAAGTGCAGTTTGAAGAAATGAATGGTTGGAATGCAGATAGTGATGCTGCAGCAATGTTATCTAATTTAGGTATTAAAGAAGATTTACATTACACCTTAATGGGTGATTTAGATGGTAAACAAAAAGTCCGTGTGTTATTAGCACAAGCGCTTTTTGGAAATCCTGATGTACTTATCATGGATGAGCCTACCAACGACTTAGATTACGAAACTATTGCTTGGTTAGAAAACTTTTTAGCAAATTATGATAATTGTGTTATTGTCGTTTCCCATGATAGACACTTTTTAGATGCTGTTTGTACGCATATTAGCGATATTGACTTTGGAAAAATCAACCACTATTCTGGTAATTATACGTTTTGGTATGAGTCGTCTCAATTAGCAGCAAGACAACATGCGCAACAAAACAAAAAAGCAGAAGAGAAGAAGAAAGAATTGGAAGAGTTTATCCGTCGTTTTTCTGCTAACGTTGCAAAAAGTAAGCAGGCTACCAGTAGAAAAAAGATGATTGATAAGCTTAATATCGAAGATATTAGACGTACTAGTCGTCGTTATCCTGCAATTATTTTTGAACGCGATAGAGAAGCTGGTGACCAGATTTTAAATGTTGAAGGACTATCCGCTTCCTTAGATGGAGAGGTGTTGTTTAAAAATATAGATTTAAACCTTCAAAAAGGTGATAAAGTCGTTTTGTTTTCTAGAGACTCTAGAGCTACAACAGCGTTTTATGAAATTTTAAATAACAATCTAAAGGCAGATGCTGGAACTTTTTCTTGGGGAGTAACAACAACACAATCTTACTTACCGTTAGATAATAGTAAGTTTTTTGAAAGTAATGATATGACTCTTGTAGATTGGTTACGTCAATGGGCTCAAACAGAAGAAGAAAGAGAAGAAGTACATATTAGAGGGTTTTTAGGAAAAATGATTTTTAGTGGCGAAGAGGCACTAAAAAAATGTAATGTGCTATCTGGAGGAGAAAAAGTGCGATGTATGCTATCTAGAATGATGATGACTAGAGCAAATGTTTTGCAGCTAGACGAACCTACTAACCACTTAGACTTAGAGAGTATCACAGCATTTAATAATTCGCTTAAAAACTTTAAAGGCACTGTGTTGTTTACAACGCACGATCATGAGTTTGCGCAAACAGTTGCTAACAGAGTAGTAGAGTTAACACCAAACGGTGTTATAGATAGATACACTACATTTGACGAGTATATGCAAGATTCAAAGATTAAAGAATTAAGAGATAAAATGTATAGAGTAACTGCTTAGATATTACTAAAGAGTTACAGTTTGAAATATAGAAAAAAGGCTCTGAAAATTAATTTTTTCAGAACCTTTTTTTATTTATCTACACAAATGTATTTTTTAACTAGATATGCAAACAAATCATGATGCTTCAGTTTCTGCACGAACTTGATTAACAATTTGCATGGCTTTTTCAACCTCAGTTTCATGAACATAAACTTGAGGTACTCTTGGAATATCATGTACAAATCCACCCAAGCGTCCAGATTCGTTTTCATCTTTAATTACTGGATTAATACCTATATCTTCTAATCGTGTTTTTACTAGTTGAACAATAATAAAATTGCCTTCAAAAATTTTGATATAATTTGATTCCATAATATGCCTTTTTTTGGGTTTACTTAAAGATACAAAATAGTTTTCAAATTTTTTTATAAATGTTAAATACGTTAAATTTTACTTTTTGAAACGTCCGTAGCAATGATTTAAACGTTTATTAAGTAATTAATCTTTAAATATTTAAAACAATGAAAACTAAAAAAATGCCTAAAAACCTAATGTTACTAATCGTTTTATTTTTTGCTTCATTGTCGTTTTCACAATCTAAATTAAAAATGGAAAAGCCAACAGTTGTAGATGTTGTTAATACAGACATTTTTACTTATTTAACTAGTTCTGAAGATCACACTACATTAGTTACAGCATTACATGCAGCTGATTTAACTGAAACGCTCTCTGGATCTGGACCATTTACCCTTTTTGCTCCAACCAATTCCGCTTTTAAAGCCTTGCCAGAAGGTGTTTTAGAGAGTCTTTTAAAACCTGAAAACAAAGACAAGTTAAAAGCTATTTTAACTTATCATGTGTTGCCAGGTAATTTTGACGCTAGAACAATTGTTAATGCTATTAGCGCTAATGACGGAGAGGCTGATTTTAAAACTGTAAACGGAGCTTCAATTTCTGGCTATGTGGAAGGAGGAACAGTTATTTTGACTAATGCTACTGGTAATGATATTAAAATTACTAAAGCAGATATTTCACAAAGTAATGGAACTATTCATATTATTGATAGTGTAATATTACCTGAGTAAACCTAAAAGGTGTTTACTAAAAAAGCTCTGAAATTTTTAATTCCAGAGCTTTTTTATTGATTAAGTGCAATTCTTATTTACTATACTTACTGTTCCAAATTGCTGTATTGACATTTTTGCCTTGAGAAATGGCATAAAAAATAACTATACCAACTACAGACTTAAACATAAATAAAAATAGTAATAGCATTTTACTAATAAATTGCTCGTCTTGAGTCATGTTAAAATTGAATATATAGGTAATAACAGCACTTGTGATTAAAGCAAAAGTCAATAAATTTTCAAAGTTTTTAAAAGGTAACACTAACCATTTTCTAAATGGATTTAAATCGTTTCCCCATTTATGAATTAGATAATAATAACCATTTCCAATTGGTGCAAATAATAATGGATCATCAGGATTTTCTAATTTGAAGAGCTTAGAAGGTGCCATTATTTTAAACCCTTTTAAGTATGTATTATGTGTTTTTTCTAAATGTTTAATTTTAGAAATCGCCTCTTGAGGGAATTCATTTTTAAAATATTTGGTATCCAAAAATCGTAATCTGTAATCTATACAGGTTTTTTTTATACTGTCAATATGAAAAATACGATCTGTTTCTAGCTTATCAATGTCAAATAAGTTAGAGTTACCTTTCACTCCAGATTTTAATGTGGTTTCTATTCTATTTTCATGGTCATCATTTGCTTTTAAAATAGAGTAGACTTGGTCTAAAATTGTATGACTATCTAAATCACGTAATTGTTGTTTTCGTAATTTACTTTCAATGTTGGTAGGATTAAATATCATAATTTTTCTTTTTCTTCAATATAAAAATACGATATAGAGTGTTTAAAAACAAAGCTTTAACAGTCCTATTTGATTATTTAGCAATTTTGTTTAAGACATTAAAAACAGTTGGTGCACTGTAATTATCTGTAATCATTGAAGTTTGTTTTTTTTAGTAAAACGAACCCAAAACTTAAGGTTAAACAAAAAATAAAAAAGCCTTCAGTTATTTGAAGGCTTATATAGTTACTTATTGTTTTTAATCTTGACATATTGATACAAACTAAATAGTCCATAGAGTACAAAACCAATAGAGAGTACTAATCTGTAGGTTTTATAAACAACTACGCCTGAAAAATATTGATACAACCTATAGCTACCAAAAACGGTTAGAATTATTCCGGTAAATAAATTCCAAGTGTTATTTTTTCTTAATGGTTCCATAGTTATCTTAGTTCTGCTCCTAATTCGCGTTCAAAATTATTTTGAAGCTTATTCATTATTTTATCTACTGTCTTGTCTGTAAGAGTTTGACGATCGTCTAAAAACGTGAAACTTACCGCATAACTTTTTTTACCATTAGGTAAGTTTTTACCTTGATATACGTCAAAAAGGTTAACGTTTTTGAGTAATTGTTTTTCCGTTTTTTTAGCAATACTTTTAATAGAGTCAAAGGTAACAGCTTCATCTATTAACAATGCAAAATCACGTCTTACTTCTGGATATTTTGGGATAGCAGTAAACTTTATTGTATTACGTTTAGCAACTTCTATTATTGTATCCCAATTAAAATCTGCATAAAACACCTCTTGACTAATATCAAAATGTTTGGTAATTTTTGATTTTATAATTCCAAAATCTACCAAAATATCACGTCCAATGCTTAGCTGTAAACCTTCAGTAAACACATCATTTTTTGTTGTATTTTCTTGGTATCGATTTATGCCTAAGCGATCCAAAATACTGGCTATACTTCCTTTTAAAAAGAAAAAATCTGTTTTTGACTGAGGAGAATAAGACCAACTTTCTTCGGTTTTATGACCAGTCACAAATAAAGATAGACGTTTAAACTCCTCACATTTATCTCCATAATTATGATAGGTTTTTCCAAATTCAAAAAACTTTAAATTATGTTGTCTTCTATTAATATTATGGCTTACAGCTTCTAAACCAGAGAATAATAAACTTTGACGCATCACACCTAAATCCTGACTTAATGGATTAAGCATCTCTACATTATGTTCTGCTTTTAGTTGATCTGATAGAGCTAAGTAATTAGCGTTAGTTAACGAGTTAGCCATAATCTCAAACCAGCCTTGTGCTGCCAATTGATTACCAACAACGTTTTGCAGTTTGTAATCTTCAAATTTTGAAGCATTGGATATGGATGCGTTTAATTTAGAGCTGGTTTCTACATTATTATAACCGTAAACTCTTAATATTTCTTCAATAACATCTGCTTCTCTAGTAACATCGTTTCTAAATGCAGGAATAGTTAGACCTAAACCTGTTTCGGTAACGCTATTAACTTTAATGTCTAACGAAGTTAAAATGGATTTTATCGTCTCTTTAGGGATCTCTTGACCAATTAATTGAGTCACCTTATCAAAACTTAAACGAACTTGAAAATCTTCAATTTTATTAGGATAAATATCAACAATATCGCTAGTAATTTCTCCTCCTGCAATCTCTTGTATTAGTAATGCTGCACGTTTTAAAGCATATTCTGTAATATTTGGGTCTATACCACGTTCAAACCTAAAAGATGCATCTGTATTTAATCCGTGACGTTTTGCAGTTTTACGTACGCTAACAGGATTAAAATATGCACTTTCTAAAAATATACTGGTTGTGTTTTCTGTAACACCACTATCAATTCCTCCAAATACTCCAGCAATACACATTGGTTTGTCAGAGTTACATATCATTAAATCGTCCTCATGTAATTCACGTTGAATACCATCTAATGTGGTAAATTTAGTTCCAGAAGGTAATGTTTTGACTTCAACTTTATTACCAGAAACTTTATTAGCATCAAACGCGTGTAGCGGTTGCCCTAAGTCATGCAAGACATAGTTAGTGATATCTACAATATTATTAATAGGAGATAATCCAATTGCTTTTAATCTGTGTTGTAACCATTCTGGCGATTCTTCAACTTTTAAACCACTTATAGTTACACCACAATATCTAGGTGCTAAATCTTTGTTTATAACGTCAACATCAATTTTTAGTGTTCTATTTTCTATATGAAAAGCGCTAACACTAGGTGTGATTAACTCGACGTTAATCCCTTTTTGTTGTAACCCAGCTTTAAGGTCTCTTGCAGTACCAAAATGGCTCATAGCATCAGCACGATTGGGTGTTAAACCAATTTCAAATACTAAATCATTCTCCACATCAAATAAATCTGCACAGGGTGTTCCAACAATTGTATCCTCTGGTAACACTAGAATACCATCATGAGATTTTCCTAATCCTAGCTCGTCTTCCGCACATATCATTCCGTGACTTTCCTCACCTCTAATCTTACCTTTTTTAATAGTCCAAGCGTCTCCAGTGTCTGTATATAAAGTCGTACCAATTGTAGCAACAGGTACTTTTTGTCCAGCAGCAACATTTGGTGCACCACAAACAATTTGTAGTGGTTCTCCAGATCCAATATTAACAGTTGTTACTTTTAATTTATCAGCATTACTATGTTGATTACAAGTTAGTACTTCACCAACAACAACACCTTCTAATCCACCTTTTACGCTCTGGAATTTATCTAATCCTTCAACTTCAAGTCCTAAATCAGTTAGTAACTCACTAGTATGTTCTGCAGACCAATCTGTTTTTATAAATTGTTTTATCCAATTATAAGAAATCTTCATGTATAGAATAATTAAGAGGACAAATATAATAATACTTGATTGGTATATAAATCGAAAAAAGTGTTTTGTTTGAAAAATACTTATTAACATTTTCAATAAATAGAAAGATATAATAATTAGGCAATTACAAACAAGTTGTTATTAAGTTGAAAGCTTAGTCAATTTTATACAAAAAAGTCAAAGGTAATATCCATTATCTTTCTAAAGTTAATCTAAAATATCCCTTAAAATGAAAAACAAATTACTTTTGTTGTTATTGTTTATATCATCAATAACATATGCCCAAATCCCGTCTTATTACAACGATGTTAACCTCTCTTTAACTGGAACTGATTTAAAAGATGAATTAGCCATTAAAATTATTGGAACACACACCAATTTTTTAAGTTACACTCCAGGTGTTTGGAATGCTTTAGAAGAGGCAGATGCAGACCCAAATAACCCTAATGATGTATTATTAATCTATGGTTATAATGATAATGATGGAGAGGCTAAAACAGATAGAACAAGAGGTAAGTTTGATCATGGTGGTAACTTAGGAGAATGGAATCGAGAACATACTTATCCAAAATCTTTAGGAACTCCAAATTTAGGCACTACAGGTCCTGGTAGCGATGCACATCACTTGCGCGCTTGTGATGGACAAATGAACTCGACAAGAAATAACAGAAAATATGCTGACGGTTCTGGAAATGCAGGTATTACTGCTCAAGGCTATTTTTATCCTGGAGACGAATGGAAAGGTGATGTAGCTAGAATGATGTTATTTATGTACTTAAGATATGATGATAGATGTTTGCCTGTTAACGTAGGTATAGGAAATACAATTGCTGGCGATAATAATATGATTGATTTATTCTTGCAATGGAATGTGGAAGATCCTGTTAATGTTTTTGAAGATAATAGAAATGAAGTTATTGCTGGTATTCAAGGCAATAGAAATCCTTTTATAGATAATCCTGCATTTGCGACACAAATTTGGGGTGGTCCTCAAGCAGAAGATCGTTTTGGAATAGGAGGATCAGATACACAAGCACCTTCTGTCCCGGAAAATCTTGTAGCTAGTGGAATAACCTCTAGTGCAACTACTTTGAGTTGGGCTGCATCTACAGATAATGTTGGTGTAACTGGTTATAATGTTTATCAAAATGGAATGTTTTTAACTGTTGTTAGTACAACTAATTATAATGTATCAGGTCTAACACAAGATACCATGTATGATTTTTCAGTTTCAGCTTTAGATCAAGCAGGTAATGAATCGGTTGTTTCTACAATAGTTACCATAGTAACAAATGCTTCAGGAACTGGATCTGCTGCAACAGATTTATTTATTTCAGAATATATCGAAGGATCCTCAAATAATAAAGCATTGGAGATTGCTAATTTTACTGGTACTCCAATAGACTTATCAAACTATACTTTAAAGAAAGCAACCAATGGTAGTGGCTCATTCACAAGCACTGTAAGTTTAAGTGGAACTTTAGCTAATGGCGACGTGTTTGTTATTGCACACAGTAGTGCTACAGCAGTAATTTTAAATTCTGCAGACGCTACTAATGCAGGTGTTATGAGCTTTAATGGTAATGATGCTATTGGTTTATTTAAAAATAACGTACTTATTGATTTATTAGGTGATGCAAATAGTAGTGCTAATTATGCGCAGAATGTAACTTTACAGCGTAAGTCTAATATTGTTAGTCCAAATACAAATTATACGATTACAGAATGGGACAGTTTAACAACAGATACGTTTGATAATTTAGGTACACATACAATTGATGGTGGTGCACCACCTTTAGATACAGAAGCACCAACAAAACCAACTAATGTTATAGCGTCAAATGTTACTGAAACCTCTGTAGATTTATCATGGACTGCATCAACTGATAATACAGGTGTAACTGCATATGATGTTTTTCTTGATACCGTTTTAGTAGCATCTGTTACCTCTACTAATTATTCAGTTTCTGGATTAGCTCCTTCTAGTAGTTATGTCTTAGAAATTAGTGCAAAAGACGCAGCAGGAAATACGTCTATGTTAAGTAATCCATTGACTATTTTAACCAATACACCACCAGATACTGAAGCGCCTTCTATACCTAGTAATCTTGCAGCTTCTAATATTACACAAACATCAGTGGATTTAACATGGGTTGCGTCCTCAGATAATATGGGTGTTACTGGATATAATGTTATTCAAGACGGAGTGCTTATAGCTACAATCTCAACAACTAGTTATATTGTTAATAATCTAAATGCAGATACCGTTTATGATTTTACAGTTACTGCATATGATAGTGCTGGAAATACTTCAGTAGAAAGTAACCCTTTAACTATACTTACAGAAAGTGTCCCAGTAACCGGAACAACACTACTTTCAGAATCATACTTTGAATCTGGATGGGATAATTGGTCAGATGGTGGTGGCGATTGTGCGAGATATTCTGGATCTAGATCTTTTGAAGGTAACTATTCAATACGATTAAGAGATAACTCTGGAGCTAGATCTGCTATGACATCTCAATCCTACGATGTATCCTCTTACGATAGTGTCGAAATATCTTTCTATTTCTACTCATATAGTATGGAAAACAATGAAGATTTTTGGTTAAGATATAACGATGGTAACTCTTGGACAACTGTTGCTGCTTATGCAAGTGGTACAGATTTTCAAAACAACAATTTTTATCAAGCAACTGTAAGTCTTGATGCTAACAGTTATAATTTTACATCAAATGCTAGATTTAGATTCCAAGCAGACGCTTCTTCTAATGCAGACCAAATTTACATTGATCAAGTAGTAATATCTGGAGTGTCCAATAATGCAACTAGAAGCAGTGAAAGTATTGATGCTAATGCTGTGACATATATAAGTCATTTAAATACAGAAAGTTTAGAATTATTCGAAGATGACTTTAAATTGTATCCAAATCCAGTTTCTGGAAATGTAATTACAATACAATTTTCAGATCAATATTTTGGTGACATTAGCTACAGAATAATATCTGTTTTAGGACAAGTTGTAGCAAAAGGCAATTTAACCAAAAATCAAATCAACGTCAACCAATTAGACTCTGGAATGTACATTCTAGAAATTAATGATGGTGAAGAAATTATGACTAAAAAGTTTATTAAAAAGTAAATATTTACTTTTTAATTATCTAAACCCAATTATAACTTTTGATATAATTGGGTTTATTTGTTAATAATAAAATTGATGTTGTATTATATCGATATTATCAGTTTTTAATCTAAAATTGATGTGTTGTAGTTTAATAATCAAACTGTTATAACGGTTTCGTACGTACATTTAGAGTAGTAAACTAAAACGTATTTAAATGAAAGCAATAATTAAAACCATCTTGATCTTGGTTGTTTTTTTTCTCGTCTCTTGTAGAGAAACTAAAAATGAGGAGTCAATCAATACAGAAACTGAAACTATCGAAACTATTGAAGTAGAAACAGATAGTATTATTAATGACTTAGAAGAAGAAGCCAAGGATTTAGAAAAAGAATTAGAACAATTAGATAAAGAATAATAAAATGAAACATTTTAAGATAGTAATTATAAGTATTGGATTGTTAATAATGTCAAATCAACAATCGCTTTTAGCGCAAGAATTATCAAAGGATAAATTAGAAACTAAATCCAAGGGTAATAAGGCAGAAAGGAAGATGTTGAAAGAAGACAGAAAAGTAGATGTACAAGAAAGGAATGCAGAAATAAAAGCTAAACGTGAAGCGCTAAAAGCGGAAATGAAGGAAGAAAGAGAAGAAATGAAAGCAAAGCGTGAGAAAATGATAGAAGAAAAGCATCAGCTTAAAGAGGAAAAAGGTGACATAAAAGAACAGAAAAAAGAAATGAAAGAGCAGCTTGATAAAATGAAGGAAGAGTATCAAAACGCTACAGAAGAAGAAAGAGAACAAATTAAGGCAGAGATGAAAGCAAAACGTGAGGTTGCGAAGGAGAAGCGAGAAGTACTTAAAGCCAAACGTGAAGCATACAAAGGAGACAGAGAAGCTTATAAAAAAGAACGACTAGAAGCTGTTAAAAATAGATTAGATAACAGTAAAAATCGTCTTGAAAAAAGTGATAAATTAGTGGCTAATGGCAAAGATAGGTTAGCAAAAGCAAGAGAGCAATTTGAGAAACAAAAGGCAGAAGGAAAACTTACAAAAGATCAAATAGCTAAACGCGAAGCTACATTAAAGCGTGTGGAAGAAAAGTTAGCTAATCATGAAAATTCTGTAGAAAGAAGCAAAAGACAAATAGAAAAAAGAAAAGAAAAGTTATTAGAGCTAGAAGAGGTAGAAGATTAATAAGAAAATAATTTATATTACAATACACCAAAAAAAGGCATAGTTTTACTGTGTCTTTTTTTATTTGTAAGTAATTTGTTGTTATTTCGAATAAATATAAAAATCCTATAAATTATGCGTTATTTTCTCTTATTAATAGTTGCAATTACCTTAGTGTCTTGTGACAATAACAAGACCGAATTCTTGACTTATGGCACTTATCGTGCCGAACTGCAAGTCAATGACACGTTACAACTTCCTTTTATTTTTAAAGTGAAAGACGCTAACACATTGGAGATTTATAATGCAGAAGAAGTGATTGAAGTAGATGAAATTGATTATAAAAACGACTCAGTGTATATCAAACTTCCTGTTTTTGAAGGACTAATTGTCGCTAAAATCCATGATGAAACACTTGATGGACGATTTGTTGTAAAAGAAAAAAACAGAGAGCAATCCTTTAAAGCATCAAAAAATGATTCAAGATTTGCAGTAAGCGCAAGAACTGATACAAATATTTCTGGAGAATGGGAAACTATGTTTAGTCCAAATACAGAAGACAATTACGTTGCTAAAGGTGTTTTTAAACAAAATGATAATGTGGTAACTGGCACATTTTTAACCGAAACAGGTGATTATCGATTTTTAGAAGGAGTTATAAATGGTAATCATTTACAATTATCAACTTTTGATGGTGCGCATGCTTTTTTATTTACTGGTACAGTAACCGATTCGACAATAAATGGAATGTTTTATTCAGGAAACCATTGGAAAGAGCCATTTGCAGCAAAACGCAACAATAACTATCAACTTGCTAGCGCAAATGACTTAACTGTTTTAAAAGATGGGTATGAAGGCTTAGTATTTACATTTCCTGATGCTAATGGAGACCAAGTGTCATTATCCGATGACAGGTTTAAAAATAAAGTTGTTATAGTGCAAGTTATGGGTACTTGGTGTCCAAATTGTTTAGACGAAAGTAAGTACTACGCAGAGTACTACAAAAACAATAAAGATAGAGGAGTAGAAATTATTGCATTAGCATTTGAATACGCCAAAACCCAAGAAAAAGCGTTTAGTTTTATAAAACGTTTACAAGATAGAGTTGGTATTACGTATCCAATTTTATTAGCTCAAACAGGTACGACTAGTAAATCTAAAGCCAACGAAAAATTACCAATGCTTAATCATGTATTGAGCTATCCTACATCAATATTTATTGATAAGACAGGTAAAGTACGCAAAATACATACTGGTTTTAATGGTCCTGCAACTGGTGAAAAATTTACAGAGTTTAAAACAGAATTCACAGAGTTTGTAAATCAATTGCTAAATGAAAACACCAATAGTAACGCTCGCTAATTATAAGCGTTAATGGTATTGTACAATTAAATTTATTGGTCTTTTAGAACATTCATCACACTATAAAAGTGATAACCATTAACAATCTTATTGGTTTTATAGCTTTTAACTGCTATAATTTCACTCATATATTTTTTTATCTCAGTCGAATCCATTGTTGTAATACTCTCGTAAATTGTGGATTTTTTATCGCTTACATTGTAAGTATTTTTAAAAGTGTATGTGTCTCCAAAGTATTTAAAACCTTCATGACTTGTTGGTTTAGCAAAATAGGTTTTAAAATCTATAATATCAAATGTATTATTGTTGTATTCAAAGAGTTTAAATCCTGGATTATTACCGTGACCAATAGTTATTCCTGGTGTAGAAATACTAATACCTATAAGTGCGTTATCATCAGCTTTAGTACTATTGTATATACGTCTAATACCATCAAAGTGCGTGTGGCTGGTTAGCATTCCTTTAATTTGAGACGAGTTTTGATCAACTAAATCTAAGAATGCATTTTGAAAATATAACGAATCTCCTTTTTTGTTAACTATTTTATCCCAATTATTCCACATGAGTCCACTATGACTATAATTATCTACTCCTGGTGGAATATGCATCATCATTAAAATAGGAGTTGAAGAATTTAAATTACTTAAAGTATTTTCTAACCATGAAAATTGCTTTTGTGCTGCTTCTTTTTGCGTTACACCATCATCACTTTGATAATAACTATTAGTAAAAATAACTGTGTTTAAAGCTATTATTTTTAATGTGTCCTTATCTATAGTTAAGTCTGTAGAGTAAAATCCAAATTGCTTATTAAAATCCATATTAGATATTTTGGCTTTACCAGTAGTATCATGTAAAACAGGCCAAGAATCGTTAATGTTTGGATTTACAGAAAAAGGGTTTTTACCTTCAGAATCTTGAAAAGAGTTGTAGTCACCACCAAGCGCATCGTTGTTACCTGGTAAATATAGTAGAGGTATATCTATATCTAAACGTCTTAAGTGCTCAAGCATTAAAGTAACATTTTTTACTCGTGTTGCATCTTCATGATGAGGTAAGTCACCCAAATACACCATAAATTTTGGCTTTTGTGTTTTTATTACTTTTTCTAATTCAGTTTTTGTTCTAGCCCATAGTGAGTCTCCAGTATCGTTATGTCTTCCAAATTTTGTATAACCTCTATTGCTATCTAAATGTACATCAGATAAGGATAAAAAATAACTGGTAGAGCTATCTGTAGCTATAACTACATTATTAGTAGTAGTATTTTTGGTATTAGTAAAATTGCTTACTAAATTATCTTGTGGATTGTTTTTGCAGCTACTATTTATTAGCCAAAGAAAACAAATGATAATAACAGGTCTAAATTTCATGTCAAAACAAGGTGTTGATTATTATGGTATAAAAATAAAACGCACACTATTAAAATTTAAGCGTGTAAATACCTGATTTTAAAATGATTTAATTTGAAACTGTTTGTTGTTTAAAAAGAGTTTTTAGTTAGTCTATAGACATATCTTAACACAAAAAACAGCGTAATTAATGCTATAATCAGCCAAGTTATACCAACTAAAACACTTGGTATTCCTGTTAATTCTGCAATTTTATCTGCATCACTACCAATATTGGAGTTGTCAATCAAATCACCTTTAATATCTAAAATAACGTATGCACAACAGATAATACCAATAAACTTTAACCACAAATCATGAAATAAAGGACCAAAAAACCGAAAGGCAACTAACATAAAAGCACCTAATCCAATAGTCATAAAGGTGCCAAACCAGACGCCAGATTGTAATACAAAGTAGGAGAGGATTAACAATAAAACTCCAATTGCTAAAGTAATGTATTTGTCTTTTTCTAATTTAACTGCAAGTATTAGTATCAAAGAACCCCAAAATAAACTTCCTAAATAACCTGCACTACTGGTCATAAAACTTCCCCAAAAGCTTGGTCTCATGGTATACATGCAATAACCACCAATACGTCTATCTATATGGATTTCTATAATATCTCCACCAAACAACATAGCCATCAATCCATGACTCATTTCATGTAGCATGACTACAAATAATTTGATTGGGTAAATAAGTAAAGTATTCCAAAAGAGAATTGTTGTAGTCAATAGTATAACTAAGTATAGTATTTGTTGTTTTCCTGCGGTTAGTTTCATACTTAAAGATTTATCATAATCGTTTGTATTTCAATGCTAACCATGAATTCCTTCGCTTTTACCATAGCTTTTAATGAGCTCACCTTCAAACTCTACTAATTCCTTCCAACGTTTATCTACATCTACATCTTGTCCGTATTTGCGAGCAAAGGTGATAAATGTGGTGTAATGTCCAGCTTCGCTAACCATTAAATCATAATAAAATTTAGAAAGTTCTTTGTCTTTAATGCGCTCTGAAAGTAATTTAAAACGCTCACAGCTACGTGCTTCAATCATTGCAGAAAACAGTAATCTGTCCACCATAGATTGCACACGATTTCCACCTTTATTCATAAACTTATACAGTTGGTTGACGTAATGGTCTTTACGCTCGCGACCCAAAGTGTAACCACGTGCTTTTATAATATTATGTACCATTTGGAAGTGTTCTAGTTCTTCCTTAGCTAATTCTAGTAGTTCTGTTACTAAATCTTCTTTTTCAGAATTTAAAGTGATAATGGTTATGGCATTTGTAGCAGCTTTTTGCTCGCACCAGGCATGATCTGTTAAGATTTCTTCAAGATTAGATTCTGCAATAGTAACCCAACGTGGATCGGTTTCTAGTTTTAGGTGAAGCATAATTTAGTAGCTAGTAATTAGTGGTTAGTAATAAGTACTAGTTAAAGGTAAAGATAAACTATGATTTTAATGTTATTTTACTTAATAACTCTAACTAATATAATTCCAGATATTCTTGTACTTGCTCATTTGCCTGTAAGTATCTAAAATAACAGCGTTTTCTGGATGACCTAAACTTGGGTCTTTATCTAAAATTTGTTTTGCCCAATAACGTGCATGCTGCAGGATATGGTTGTCTTTAACAATATCTGCAATACGTAAATTTAATATTCCACTTTGCTGAGTTCCCATAATATCACCAGGACCACGTAAGCGTAAATCGACCTCTGCAATTTCAAAACCATCATTGGTTCTAACCATGGTGTCTATTCTAGTTTTGCTGTTTTCAGATAATTTATGACTAGTCATAAGGATACAATAACTTTGTTCTGCACCACGACCTACACGACCTCTAAGTTGGTGGAGTTGTGCTAATCCAAAACGCTCTGCACTTTCTATGACCATGACTGAGGCGTTTGGTACATTAACACCAACTTCAATAACAGTAGTTGCCACCATAATATTAGTTTCTCCTTTTACAAATCGTTGCATTTCAAACTCCTTATCTGCTGGTTTCATTTTACCATGAACAATAGAAATTTGATAATTTGGCATCGGGAATTCTCTGGACAAACTTTCGTAGCCATCCATTAAATCTTTGTAGTCCATTTGAGCACTTTCTTGTATCAAAGGATAGACAATATAAACTTGTCTTCCTTTAGCAATTTCGTCACGTAAAAATCGAAACACTTTTAATCGATTAGAGTCATATCTATGAACCGTTTTTATAGCTTTTCTACCAGGTGGTAATTCGTCAATTATTGAGATGTCTAAATCACCATAAACAGACATAGCTAATGTTCTTGGAATTGGAGTTGCAGTCATCACTAAAACGTGAGGAGGGAAGGTGTTCTTTTTCCATAATTTTGCACGTTGCTTAACTCCAAATCGGTGTTGCTCGTCAATAATTGCGAGTCCCAAATTTTTAAATTTTACCTTATCTTCAAGTAGCGCATGCGTACCAATTAAGAGGTTTAATTCGCCATTTTCGAGCTGTTCGTGGATTTTTTTACGTTCTGAAGTTTTACTTGAACCTGTTAGTAATTTAATACTGATATTCAGTTTATTACATAGTTCAACTAATCTGTTATAGTGTTGTACTGACAAAATTTCAGTCGGAGCCATTAGACACGCTTGAAAATCGTTGTCAAGTGCTATTAATATTGACATTAGCGCTACAATGGTTTTCCCAGAACCCACATCACCTTGCAATAATCGATTCATTTGTGCATTACTTCCTAAATCGTGACGAATTTCTTTAATCACTCGTTTTTGAGCGTTGGTTAATTCAAACGGTAAATGGTGTTTAAAAAACTGATTGAAGTGCTCGCCAACTTTTTCAAAAGGAAATCCTTTTATCTTTGTTTTGTGAATTAAATTTTTCAGAATTAATTGCAATTGTATGTAAAATAATTCTTCAAATTTCAACCTAAATTGTGCTTTAGAAAGTGCCTCTTGATTTTGTGGAAAATGGATGTTAAAAAGAGCTTCAGATTTTGAAATTAATTTGTTTTCTGAGAGTAGTTTTTCAGACAAGGTTTCGGCAAATTTTCCATTGGTTTCTAAAAACAAATTTTGCATGATTTTGGTCATCACCCGATTGCTAATTCCTTTGTTAGATAATTTCTCTGTCGAAGGGTAAATGGCTTGCATCGCACTACGCAAATTAGCTTGATGCTCGGTAAGTAATTCAATTTCTGGATGAGGCATACTAAACTTGCCATTAAACCAATTTGTTTTCCCGAAGATGACGTAAGGCGTATTTAATTTTAAGCTCTCTCTAATCCATTTTTGACCTCTAAACCACACCAATTCCATGGTGCCTGTATCGTCTTTAAACGTAGCAACTAGACGTTTTCCACGTTTTTGAGAAACTTCTTCAAATTTGGTGATTTTACCAATCACTTGTATTTCGGCAGCATTGCGTAGTAACTGATTGATTTTATAATACTGTGTTCGATCTAAATAACGATTAGGAAACAGGTTAATCAAATCCTGATAGGTATGAATACCCAACTCCTTACGAAGCAAATCGGCACGATTTGGTCCGACACCTTTAAGGTAATCTATTGAAGTTTGTAAATTGGTACTCATATGCAACGAAGATAATTTATAAACTTGAAAGATGAAACTTGAAATTTTGCGTATTTTGGTCTAATCCTTGTTTATAACTACTTATGAGATACTTTTTTTTACTCTTTTTTACTTTTCTAGGCTTTACTATAAACGCACAACAGACTGATGTTGTAAATTTTATAACTGCTAAAGCCCATTTAAGAGTAAATCCATTAGATAAAGGTATTGGTGGTCACGTAGTTTATTCTTTTGATGTTTTGAAGAATACAGATTCAATCTACATAGACGCTGTAAATTTTGAACGTATTGGTGTAGAATTGGACGGTAAAATAATTGAACATTATTATGAGGGTAAGCATATAGTTATTAAGCAAAAGTTTAAAAAAGGAAAAAGTCACAACCTAACAATTGGATATTATGCGCATCCAAAACAAACCTTATATTTTATAGGATGGCAAGATGAAAATGAAAATAATCAAGTTTGGTCTCAAGGTCAAGGGAAATACACAAGTCATTGGTTACCAAGTTTTGATGATGTGAATGAAAAAGTGATTTTTAAAATAATTTTTAATGTCGATGAAGACTATGATGTAATTTCTAATGGTAAAAGAAGTATTACTAATGCTGGAGTTGGGAGAAAAGATCATTTGTTTATTATGCAAAAACCCATGTCTAGCTACTTAGTTGCACTAGCAATTGGAAAATATGACAAGACAATAATTACCTCTAGAAGTGGTGTGCCAATAGAGTTATACTATTACCCTGAAGACTCAGCTAAAGTCGAGCCAACGTATCGTTACACCAAACAGATGTTTGACTTTTTAGAAGAAGAAATTGGTGTGGCTTATCCTTGGCAAAACTACAAACAAGTCCCAGTACAAGACTTTTTGTATTCTGGAATGGAAAATACCAGTTGTACAATTTTTAGTGACGATTTTATGATTGACAATACTAGTTTTATAGACAAAAACTACGTTAATGTTAATGCACATGAGTTGGCACATCAATGGTTTGGCGATTTTGTAACAGCTATAAGCGGAGAACATCACTGGTTACAAGAAGGGTTTGCAACGTATTATGCCTTGTTAGCAGAGCGTGATATTTTTGGTGAAGATTACTATTATAATACACTGTATGATTATTATCAAGAATTAGTTGCACAAGACGATGCAGGACAAAGTACTGCGTTATTAAATCCCAAATCAAGCAGCACGACGTTTTATAAAAAAGGCGCTTGGGTATTGCATATGTTGAGAGAAAAAGTAGGAGTTGAGGCATTTAAAACAGCAGTTAAAAACTATTTAAAAAACCATGCTTATAAAAATGTAGAAACTAACGATTTTATAAGTGAAGTCGAAACAACTTCAGGTCAGGATTTGACTAATTTTGTAGATAAATGGTTAGCATCTGATATTTTATTAGAGAATGAGATGATTGCAGCATTGGAAACCAATGAAACGACTTCATTTTTACTAACCATGACAACTAATCCGTATTTAAGATTTAGAAAAGATAGTACTGATAATTATATTCCATCAAGTTTGGTGACTCAATTTCCGGAAGGTTATTATCCAATACAAGTAGCAGTTTTAGAAGAAGTGTTTACAAAACCAGACTATCCTACGTTTAACGATTTAATTAAGGAAGCCTTTCAGTCAGATAATATTAAGCTTAGACAGGCTTTAGCTGCAAATATGGCAAAGATTCCTTCAGAATTTAAATCAGATTATGAAACCTTATTAGATGATGCATCTTATGTGACAAAAGAAATAGCGTTATTTAATCTTTGGGCAAACGTTCCGCAACAGCGTAATAATTATCTAGAAAAGACAAAATCTATTTATGGGTTTAATAATTATAATGTACGATTGTTATGGTTGGCTTTGGCTATAGCAACTCCAGATTATCAAGCTGATAAAACTCAAGAGTTTTATGATGAAATAGTTGATTACACTGATTCACATCATCCATTTCAAAGACGTCAAAATGCGTTTTCTTATTTAAACGAATTAGGATTATTTAATAATATTGCATTAGAAAATTTGGTACAAGCGTCACAACACCACAATTGGCGTTTTAAGAGTTTTGCAAAAGAATTATTGCAATCGCTTTCAGAAAATGAAAATTATAAATCGATAATTAGTAATTTGCAGAACAATCAAAAAGAATAATGATTCCTTACTTCAAAGGAATTCAAAAAAAATATGAAAGCATTAGTTATATCAGGTGGAGGAAGTAAAGGTGCATTTGCAGGAGGCGTTGCTCAATATTTAATAGAGCAAGAAGGTAAGGTGTATGATATGTTTTTAGGCACATCTACTGGAAGCTTACTTATACCGCATTTAGCTGTTGGTAATGTTGGAAAATTGTATGATATTTTTACACATGTTAATCAAAACTCAATTTTTAGTATCAATCCTTTTGTAGTTAAAAAGAAAGGTGATAGAGAGTATGTATCTATAAATTATTTTAATACAGCATTACAGTTTATTAAGCGTAAACGAACATTTGGTGAAAGTAAAAACCTAAAACAAAATATTAAGAAAAACTTTACTAAAGCAGAATATGATGCCATATTAGCCACCAAAGAAGATGTGGTTGTTACGGTTACAAATTTGTCTAAAAATAGAGTAGAATACAAGTCTATTAAAGACTATAGTTATGAAGAGTTTTGTGAGTGGATTTGGATATCTTGTAACTATATTCCGTTTATGTCTTTGGCAACAAAAGATGGATTTGAATATGCAGATGGTGGTTTAGGTTGTGTGATACCTATTAGAGAAGCTATCTTAAGAGGCGCAACAGAAGTTGATGCTATAGTTTTAGAAAGCGAAAATTTAGAATACAATAAGGTGTTAGGTAAAAATCCATTTTCATTAATGATTAATTTATTTGGTCACTTATTAGATCAGGTTGAAAAAGGAGATATTGCTATTGGTAAACTAGCTGCAAAACATAGAAATGTCAAGCTTAATTTGTACTATACTCCAACTAAGCTAACAGAAAACTCTTTAATTTTTAATAAGCAATTGATGGAAGATTGGTGGCTTGAAGGTTATTTATATGCGCAAAGCAAACATGGTGATGCAGATGAATTTAGCTCTACAGTTCCAATCAGATAGAATTTAATTTATGTAAAAACCCCTTATCTATTTGATAAGGCTTTTGTTTTTTAATTACCAGATTTCTCCAACTTCTTGTTTGATGTAATGTAAGCCAGCATTACTAGGTGCTGGTTTATCTAACATCTCATTTAAAATAGCTTCTCTTAATTTGTTAGCAGAGTCTATTTTGTCGCTTACACCAACTTTGCGTATTAATTGAATCGTTGCACTTTTAGACGCATTAACCACACTCCAACAATTATCACTCAAATAAATTTGTTGTGCTAAATTATGCTCAAATTCTTGCTCTATATTTTTAATTAATAAATCTTCATACGCTTGTTTGTCAGAAGATAAAGGTGCGACACGTAACAACAGTTTGTTAGGTGAGATACGCTCCAAAAACAACGCTAAACGCTCATAAGCTTGAAGTCTTACTGGTAGTGACTCCTTACTTAAAGATTTCATAATATTAAACTTACGACGTTCATCTTCATTTTGCATATGCTCTCTAAAGAACAGATAAGCAACAGATCCAGTTACTAGTGACGGTATCGTATACATTAATAGGTTTAAAAGCTGTTGTTCCATATTAGTTTTAGTTTATATAACAAACTTAATGTGTTTTAAATTATTGTACAAGTCTATTTTGTTCCGCCTAAATATTGACAATCTTTTAAACTTTGCATTCCGTTAAATGTAACAGGAGTTTTCTCGTAACCATAGGTTCTGTTAAGTTCCTTAGACAAGTTGTGGTCATCTACGTTAACCTCTACATCACTCATTTTAAATTGACATGGATGCTCATAACCTGCTGCATGTGTAACTTCTAAAAATTCTTTTGTAAATGTCTTAAAATATTGTGCTAAACGTTGCGATTTTAGAGGAACATCAATACCACGTTGCAACCATTTGCTTTGCGTAGCTACTCCACTTGGACAGCGATTGGTATGACATACTTTAGCTTGTATACAACCAATACTCATCATGGCCTCTCTAGCTACATTAATAACATCAACACCCATTGAAAATGCCATAGCAGCTTTACCAGGAAACCCTAATTTACCGCTACCGATAAAAACAACTTGTTTTTCTAGTCCTTTTTTCTGGAATAATTTATAGAGGTCGCCAAAACCATACACCCAAGGTAATGATACGTGGTCTGCAAAGCTTGGAGGCGCAGCACCAGTTCCACCTTCACCACCATCAACAGTTATAAAATCTGGACCTTTACCAGTTTTTTTCATGATATCTGTTAACTCTTCCCATTGTTCTAGTTTTCCAATAGCTGCTTTAATACCAACAGGTAAACCTGTTTCTTCTGCAATAGCTTCAATAAAATCAACCATTTCTGGTATTGTTTTAAAGGCTTTGTGGGTAGGTGGAGATAACACATCTTCTCCAGCTTTTACACCACGTATTTCTGCTATTTCTTTACTTATTTTAGAGCCTGGTAGCACACCACCTTTTCCTGGTTTAGCACCTTGGGATAGTTTAAGTTCGATAGCACGAATAAAAGGATTGTCTTCTACTAATTTTTTCATTTTTTCCATGGAAAAATTTCCGTCGTCAGATCTGACACCAAAATAACCAGTTCCAAAATGAAAGACGACGTCACTACCATTGCTATGGTAAGGTGATAAGCCACCTTCACCAGTATTATGGTACGCTCCTGCGATTTTACAACCTTTGTTTAACGAGTCTATTGCACGTGCAGACAAAGAACCGTAGCTCATAGCAGACACATTAATTATTGAAGCTGGACGATATGGTCTACGACGATTATTGTGAGCTCCTATAACTTTAGCACAGGGTAAAAAATAATTATCTTTTGCACTAACGTGATCATCTTCAACTCGAAACGGAATCATAGCATTATTAATAAAAATATGCTGGTGAGAGTAAATGTCGCGATCGGTTCCAAAACCCTCATAATTGTTTTCATTTTTTGAAGACGCATATACCCAACCTCTTTCTATACGGTTAAAGGGTAGCTCTTCTCTGTTATTAGCTACTAGATATTGGCGTAATTCTGGACCAATACTTTCTAGCATATATCTAAAATGACCTAAAACCGGATAATTTCTACTAATTGTGTGTTTACGCTGAAAAATGTCTCTAATTGCTATAATAACCAAAGCGACAATTATCCACATCCACCATGATATTGAAGACAGGAAGTTTAGAATGGTTTCCATATTTTTGAAAAGTGTTTTTTCAAAAATAAAAAATAAAAAGGGTAATACTTTATTATAAAGTAAAAACCATTCTTAAATACATAAAAATGGTTTTTACAGGTTATAATAGATTGATTAATAGCTTGAACAATATATAATAGTTTTAAGAATTAAAAAATACGTAATTGTGTCAAAAATTACGTAGGGGTACGTATTGACTTAGTTTTTGTAAATATCTGTATTTGTGTTATTTGCATATTTTTTTGCATATTCAACTTAAATATTAAATATGTTAAAGATGCTAAAATTAATTTTTAAAGTCAAAAATTTGACTAAATGGTTAATAATAATTCTTTGTTATTATTAGCCCAAATAGATAGTGCATCTGTCGAGGATTCTAAGTCTAATTTATTTAAAATATTTGCACGATGCTTTTGAACGGTTCTTAAGGATATCAATAACATTTCTGAAATGTCTTTAGAGTTTTTACCTTGTGATATTAATCTAACAATAGTTCGTTCTGATGGTGATAATAGTTTGATTTTTTCTAATTCTGGAGAGATTTTAGTATCAAACAATTGGCTAAAAGTTTGACTAAAATAATTTTTACCTGTTATAACGGTATTGATACATTTTTGAATTTCTTCAAAAGGTTCGTCTTTTAATAAATACCCAGAAATATTAAGATTATTTGCTTTATATATATAGCGACTTTCTTTATGAGAAGTTAATACTATAAATTTAGTTTTTAAGTTCTCATTTTCACATTTTTTAATGACTTCAAAACCAGTTAGTAAAGGCATCTCAATATCTAAAATAGCGATGTCTGGATTTCTAGCTATTATTAATTCTAATGCTAATGCTCCATTTTCAGCAGTATCTATAACTTTATAATTATTAGATATAAGTTCTTCTGTTAATCCTTTTAGTAGCATTGGATGGTCATCTGCTACAATTATTTCTATGTTTTTAGACATATTTAATAGGTATTATTACATGTATTAAAGTTCCGGAGTTGGACTTGCTATCAATGGTTATTTCTCCTTTTAAAATTCGAATGCGCTCATATATAGTTTTTAGACCTAAGCTGTTCTTTTTTTGAGCATTAGCAATATCAAATCCTTTTCCGTTATCTGTTATTTTTATTGAAATTTTGTCTTTTTGTTTATTTATTACCACTGATAATGCTTTTGCATTAGCATGTTTTAAAATATTATTGACGCATTCTTGTACAAATCGATAACAGTTTAGCGTTTGATTCTCGTTAAAGTAGTCATCAATATTATCAATATCACTAGTTACAAATAGCTCGGTTTGTTCGTCAATGTCTAAAATTAACTGTTCAATACTTTCTGTTAATCCTAATTGCTTTAATAATGGCGGATACAAGCCTCTTGAGATAGCTCTAACTTCTTCTAAGGTATTGTGTGTTAGTACTGTTATTTCCTCTTGCTTTGTATTTTGTGCTTTCTTTTTTATTAGAGTTAATTGCTGGCTTATACTGTCATGAAGTTCTTTAGCAATACGTTTGCGTTCATTTTCTTGAGATATAATTAAGCCTTGAGAAAATTGCTCTTGCAATTGCTTTCTGTCTTTAGCTTGTTTTAACAACCAAAGTAAAAAGCCTATTATGGATGTAGATACAATTAAGAAGAACCACCATTTTTTATAGAAAAACTCTGTACTATGAATATCCAACAGTAGTGAGCTTGCAATTTTATTTCCTGAAAAATCTAAAGCTTCTATCTCTAATAAATAATCACCTGCTGCTAAATTTGCAAATTGTAATGTATTTTGTTGTTTTAAATCTACCCAATCTTCATCGTTTAGTCTATACCTATAATTATATCCTTTGTCTACTGCATTTATATTTTTAAGTGCAAAATCTAATTCTAACCTCCTATTTTCTGATGGTAAAGTAATACTGTTGTTTTGGTCAAAAACAGATCTATTATAATGACTTTTTAAAACTTTGTCTGTTTTATCATATAAATTAACTTTTAAAAGGGCTAATGCAGCAGCATCGTTTATAGCTTTTAAATCTGAGGGGTTAAAATAATTGAGACCTTTAAGTGTCCCAACAAATAAACCATTTTTAGTTTTTAAAGCACTATATCTGTTGGCCTCATGATGAGTAAATCCGTCTTTTTCAGAAAAACGCGTTTTACTTTTTGTTTTTATATTATAAGCTATAATTCCGTTAAAAGAATTGATCCACCATGTATCATTATCAAATAAAACAGTAGCTATTCCAGCTTTTAAATCGTCTTTATATAGAGTCGTTACAGTTTTACTTTCTGGATTAAAAGCGTAGATAATTCCAGATCTGGATCCTAATAAATAACCATAATCTTTATGGTAGTCTACCATCAATAAATAGTTGTCTTCAAAATCTTTTTTAAGATTATAAAATGTATTTTTTTTGCTTTTCAAGTCATAAGTCAATAAGCCTTTGTTAGTTGCTGCAACAACCAAATTTTGATGCTTCAATATGTGAATATCTAAAATATCAAGAGAGTCAGTTTTTAGTAGAGATTTGTGTATTTTATTCTTGATATTAAATTGCATTAAATGATAACCATTAGTACCATAAATTATAAGACTATCATTAGGTTTTTCTAAACAAGTAATTGGGTAGTGATTATAGCTATTTAAAATTTTGGTTTTGGTATCTAGTCTTAATATTCCTGTACGACCATTAGTCCAAATAATTGAATCTTCTATAATAAAATTTCTAGAAGCAGCACTAATTGTTTCATTATCTAATGTAATGTTGTAAGGTGTTACGCTAGCCTTTACTGTATTAATCTTAAACCAACCATTTTGTTCTGTAGCAACCAAGTAATTAGAAGTATCAAGTGGTTTTATATCTCTAAATTCATAATTAGGCAAGAAATTTTTAACAACTTTATTAGGTAATTTAAAATAGTGTAACTGTCCATTAGTAGCAAGCCAAACTTCAGAATTTAAATTTTTTGATGCTATTTTAAGACCATCTGTAGCGTTTAGATTTAATTGATAGGTTTTGGAAATTTTTTGGTTTTTAAAACCGTTAATAGTTACTTGTCCATCATATGAAGCAATAAGAAGTGTGTTATCAAATTGGTCATTAAACGTATTTAAATGCACGTTAGGTAGTCTATTGTCTTCAACTAAAGTAAAGTCCTTGTTAACTTCATCTATTAAAAATAGGTTAGGATTGTTAAATAAAAATGCGTAGTATTTATTATTGGCTTTAAACACTTCATCTACAACAACTTTATTTTTATTATCTGCACCATTAACTTGGTCGATAATTTTAATTAACTCACCATTCCAATTAAAAGTTTTAACTGGAAAATTATCATCCGTAATAAAAACAAAGTCATCAAATGGAATAATCCTACTAGAACCTTCCATTATATATTTATTTTCAGTACTTGTAAAATTAAATACTTCTTTAGAGGTTAAATCAGACGCTATAGCTCTTAACGATATTGTTCTATCTTTTTGTATTAAGAGATAGTCTGTATTATTGTAAGAATAAATTTTTGATAATCCTGTCAGGTCTTGGTCGTATCCATCAAAAGTTACAGGCTTAAAAGTCGATTGGTAAGGGTCAAAAAGTAGCAACTTATAACCATCAGATAATTCGGTCTCCACATAGAACAAGCCATCATTTCTTTTATAAATTTGTTGAACTTTCTCAATTGGGTTATCAAAAACTGGTAACGGAATTGAATGAAAAGAGTGACCATTAAAGCGTTGTAATGCTAGTTTGCGGTCACTTAATATTATAGATCTATTATCTAAATTACTACCACCAAGCCATAAGAAACCGTCATTATCATAACATAATGCATATATATTGTCAATATCAATACCGTCTTGTTTGGTAAATGTTTTTTGATATAATTCAGTGGATTGTGATAATACACTAACAGTCAAGAAGAATAGTAAGTACAGAATACTTTTATTCATTAAAAATAATAGTTAGATAAAATTAATAGCCTTGTAAAGATATTTAAAAAATTGAAACAGATTATTACATCTACAATTGTTTATAATTATTAATAAAACTAAAGACTTAAAAGATTAACAATGGTTATTTTTATACCTTAAAAAGGAACGACAATTTGGAGACATATTTAAGTCAATTAAACGACGCACAACTAGAACCTACATTACAAAAAGATGGACCAATGATTATTATTGCTGGTGCAGGTTCTGGTAAAACAAGAGTACTAACCTACCGTATAGCTTATTTGATGAGTCAAGGTGTTGATGCCTTTAGTATTTTAGCGCTAACCTTTACTAACAAAGCAGCTCGCGAAATGAAAGAGCGTATTGCACAAATTGTTGGTGCTAGTGAAGCTAAAAACTTATGGATGGGAACGTTCCACTCTGTGTTTGCCAAAATATTACGTTTTGAAGGTCATCACTTAGGATTTCCAAGTAACTTTACTATTTACGATACGCAAGACTCGCAAAAATTATTGGGTTCAATAATAAAAGAAATGGGTCTTGACAAGGATTTGTATAAAACTAAGCAAGTCTACAGTAGGATATCATCATATAAAAATAGCCTTATAACAGTCAAAGCTTATTTTAACAATCCAGAGTTAATGGAAGCAGATGCTATGGCTAGACGACCAAGAATGGGTGAGATCTACCAAGCTTATGTAGATAGATGTTTTAAAGCTGGAGCAATGGATTTTGACGATTTATTACTGCGTACCAACGAATTGTTAACACGCTTTCCTTCAGTTTTAGCACAATATCAAGATAAGTTTAGATATATTTTAGTAGACGAGTACCAAGATACTAACCACAGTCAATACTTAATTGTTCGTGCATTGGCAGATCGTTTTCAAAACATTTGTGTAGTTGGTGACGATGCTCAAAGTATCTATGCGTTTAGAGGTGCTAACATCAATAATATTTTAAATTTCCAGAAAGATTATGATGATGTTAAATTGTATCGATTAGAACAAAATTACCGATCTACAAAAAACATTGTAGGTGCTGCTAACTCTGTGATAGAACACAATAAAACCAAACTAGAAAAAGTGGTTTGGACCGCAAATGAAGAAGGTCCAAAGGTAAAGGTACATCGCAGTTTAACAGATGGTGATGAAGGACGTTACGTAGCTAGTACCATATGGGAAACCAAAATGAACGAGCATTTACCAAATAGCGATTTTGCTATTTTATATCGTACCAATGCACAGTCGCGAGCAATGGAAGACGCACTTAGAAAGCGCGATATTCCTTACAGAATTTATGGAGGTTTGTCATTTTACCAACGTAAAGAAATTAAAGACGTTACTGCATACTTACGACTGGTCCTAAATACTGCAGATGAAGAAGCTTTAAAACGTATCATCAACTATCCAGCAAGAGGTATTGGTCAAACCACCATTGACCGATTAGTGGTTGCTGCTAATAATTTAAATAAAACCATTTTTCAGGTGTTGAAAGACATAGATACGCTTGATATTAATATTAACAACGGAACCAAAAATAAACTTCGTGACTTTGTGACGCTAATTGAAAGTTATCAGGTCATGAATCAAACTGCTAATGCATTTGATTTAGCAGAGCATATTGCAAAAACCAGTGGATTAATTAAAGAAGTCAATAAAGACGGAACTCCAGAAGGCGTCACCAGATTAGAAAATGTAGAAGAGCTTTTAAATGGTATCAAGGATTTTGTGGAAGGTCAATTAGAAATAGCCGATTCTAAAGGCGATTTAGCTGAATTTTTAGAAGATATTGCTTTAGCAACAGATTTAGATGGTGATAAAGGTGATCCTAATCATGTCGCATTAATGACCATTCACTTAGCTAAAGGGTTAGAGTTTAATCATGTGTTTGTAGTAGGTTTAGAAGAAGATTTATTTCCAAGTGCTATGAGCATGAATACACGTGCAGAACTTGAGGAAGAACGACGTTTATTTTATGTTGCATTAACCAGAGCCGAAAAACAAGCCTATCTCACATATGCATTATCTAGATACCGTTGGGGAAAATTAGTAGATTCTGAACCAAGCAGATTTATTGAAGAAATAGACGACCAGTTTATAGAAAATATTACTCCAAAAGAAGAACGACGTATCAATCCTATGCTATCTGCAGATATTTTTGGAGATGTACCACCAAATAAAATCCGGTTTAAAAAACCTGTGCAGCCAAAATTTAAAAAGAAAGACAAAGCTAAGCCTGCAAATTTTGAAATTAGCGCACCAAAAAAATTAAAAAAAGCATCAGAAATACAAGCACCAATGGATGCGAGTTTATTTGGAGCAGATTTGGTGGTTGGCAATCGCGTAAAGCATTTAAAGTTTGGTAGAGGAGAAGTGCTTAATATAGAGGGAAAAGGCACAGATGTTAAAGCTGAAATTAATTTTGAGTTTGGTGGTAAAAAGAAATTATTACTACGTTTTGCTAAGCTAGAAATTATAGGGTAGCTTAGTATTTTTCAGATTGCAAATTAATGATGCAACTCTACAAAAGCCTTTAGTTTTGTCCAAGTATCTAATAGATTGGCTCCAACCCAACCATGACCTTCGTTTGGATAAAACGTAAACTGATGGGTCACTCCAAGAGTGGTTAATTTGGCATCCATATCTATACCTTGAGAATTTGGTATTAATGGATCCATACCACCATAAAATAGAATAGTAGGAGCAGAAGTTGCTGTAACTTGATGATACGGACTATACGTTTCTAAAAATTGTGTACTAGGTGTAACGCCAAAAAATAGCATAAGTTGGTTAATAGGTAGTTGAGGATTATTGGTGTAAGCAGGATCGCCTAAGTTTGTAGGTCCTACAATGCTTGCTACCATGTTTACGTCATCAAAAGTGTCATAAGCATAAGTCCAAAGCATAGATAAATGTGCACCAGCACTTGTACCTATAAAACCATAGTTATTAGATAAAACATAAGCTTCTTGATTGGTTTTTAAATGCTCTATCACAGCTGTTATATCGTTTAATTGCATAGGAAAAGGAGATACGCCTTGAGAAGCTAATCTGTAATTTATATTAACTACTGCATAATCTGGTAAATCTTGTCTTGCAATATTTTTAATATCATTCATATCTAATTTATCACCAGAAGTCCATCCACCACCATGAACAAGAATAAGGACTTTAGTGTCTAGTGTTCTATTTTCAGGTAAGTAAATATCATAAACTTGACTGGAATCATTACCATAGGATACATTTAATAATTCTTCATATGCTAATGGCTCATTATTAATATTAGAGTCGTTAGTAGTATCGTTATCACTACAATTAGTAGTAAAAAATGTTATAAACAATAGTGATAATAACTGAAGAGATATCTTTTTCATATAAAAATTAATATTTAATTTGTAAACGATATTGGTAATATACTTATTATGGCAGACTTTATAAAAATTTACGAAGAAAATCCCAACCCAAAAGCTATTAAAAAGGTTGTTGAGGTTCTTAAAAAAGGAGGACTTATAATTTACCCAACAGATACGGTCTATGGTTTAGGTTGTGATATTACCAATACTAAAGCTTTAGAGCGAATCGCACGTATTAAAGGGGTAAAATTAGATAAAGCTAATTTTTCTTTTATCTGTCATGATTTAAGCAATTTGTCTGATTATGTGAAGCAAATTGATAGCACGACTTTTAAAATTTTAAAACGTGCATTGCCTGGACCTTATACTTTTATTTTACCTGGTTCAAAAACATTACCAGCAGCTTTTAAAAAGAAAAAAGAAGTAGGTATACGTGTACCTAATAACAATATCGCATTAGAAATAGTTAAAGCATTGGGTAACCCAATTGTCTCTACGTCTATACATGATGAAGATGAAATTTTAGAATATACCACAGATCCAGAATTAATTCTTGAAAAATGGGATAAACTAGTAGATTTAGTTATAGATGGAGGCTATGGAGACAATCAGGCATCTACAATAATTGATTTATCTGGTGATGAACCACTAATTGTAAGAGAAGGAAAAGGAAGCTTAGAAATTTTTTAATTTAAGGATAGATATTGCGAGGATGTATGACTAAGTAGTCTTTAAAAATACAGTCAAAAAAAAATGAAACCAATCAACAACCATATAAATTACATAGAGTTTATAACACATGATTTAGAAGCGACTAAAACCTTCTATAACCAAGCATTTGGCTGGGAATTTACAGACTATGGAGATAATTATGTAGCTTTTGAGTCCAGTGGAGTTGCAGGTGGTTTTGAAAAAGTTGACAAACCAATTGTTAATGGTGTTTTGGTGGTTTTGTATCATGACAATCTTGATGATGCAAAATCTAAAATTTTAGATTTGGGTGGTCGATTATCTGTAGACACATTTTCTTTTCCTGGTGGACGTCGGTTTCAGTTTTTGGATCCTTCTGGTAATGAATTAGCTGTTTGGTGCCATGACCAATAAAAAAAGCCCAATCTTTAGATTGAGCTTTTTATTATATATTTTAAAGTATACTAGTTTTCTTGAGATAAATTTTGCATTTCCGTTTCAATCATTTCGTAAAACTGATCAATTTTTGGAAGGATATATATTTTAGTTCTTCTATTTATAGCTCTGTTTTCTGGAGTATCGTTAGAGACTAGTGGTAAATGATCTCCACGTCCTGCAGCTATTAATTGTTCTGGTTTAACACCTAAGTTTTGTAAAGCTCTAACAATAGCTGTACTACGCTTCACACTTAAATCCCAGTTATCAATTAAAACACCTTTGCTATACGGTACATTATCTGTATGTCCTTCTACCATTGCTTCAAAGTTTGGCTTACCATTAATAACAGTAGCTACCTTACCTAAGATTTCGTTAGCTCTAGATGTAATATTGTAACTTCCGCTTTGGAATAGTAATTTGTCAGATAACGAGATAAAAACAACGCTTTTTTCTACATTAATTTCAATATCCTCATCATTTAATCCAACTTCTTTCTTTAAGCTAGTCACTAAAGCTAGCGTCACACTATCTTTTTTAGTTAACGCATCTTGTAATCTTGAAATTTTTAATTCTTTTTCTTTAATACTCTCCAAAGACTTTTCAAGATTTTTAGCACCTTGAGTTGTTAAAACCGTCATGTCTTTAGTACTTTCAATTAAAGCTTGGTTATTAGCTTTCATATCAGCTATACGCTCTTGTAACTCTTTGATACGTGCTGTAGCAGCAGCTTCGTCTGCTAAACAAGCATTTAATTTTACAGTTGCTGTATTAAGTAAATCCTGTGTTTCTTGTTGTTTTGCTTCTAGCGCAGCAAACTCCTTTTTAGATACACAAGAGCTTAATAATAACAGTACACTTGCACTTAATAATAGGATTTTTTTCATAATTAGTATATGGATAAATTTAATTTATACATATCAAAAATATAAATAATTAAAATGTTAAAATGCGCTTTAACAAAACTTTTGCTAAAAGATTTATAATTGACTGTAATGACGCTTTTTTTCAGCTAAATAAGACCATACTATAGATGTTGTAGAATAGTATCCAGATTTTTGAGTGTGTTGTTTTCGTACTTTTAAAAGTGACGATAAATGACCGTAAAACGAAATATGCGCCTTAAGTATAGCAATAAGGTGATTAAACTTGAATTGAAATAAGAATTTTAATCCAGCAATGCCATCTAAGATTAGTCTAACCAGTAGTAATAGAAATATATTTCCCTTTGCATTTTTAGTTAACGTAAATAAACTATTCCTAAAATTTAAATAGGTCTTTTTAGGATGACTTGCATCAAGTGTGGCGCCTCCAACATGATACACAGTAGAGTTGTTGATATATTTGGCTTTATAGCCTGTATTAAATGCTCTCCAGCACAAGTCTATTTCTTCCATGTGCGCAAAAAAACTTTCATCAAATCCGTTTAGCGCATGAAATGTTTTTTTTCTTATAAAAAAACAAGCACCAGAAGCCCAAAAAATGGAAGCATCTTGATATTGGTTGGTATCTGCTTCAATGGTATTAAAAATGCGTCCTCTACAATACGGATAGCCATATTTATCAACAAAACCACCTGCAGCTCCTGCATACTCAAATGTAGTCTTGTTGTTGTAATCTAATATTTTAGGCTGAATGATTGCAGTATCAGGTTCAGTTTTAAAAGTGTCTATGATAGGATCTAACCAATTTGGTGTGACTTCAATATCACTATTTAGTAAGCAGTAAATATCTTCTTCTACATGCTTTAAAGCATCGTTATAGCCTTTAGCATAACCACCATTTTCTGAGTTTTTAATGATTTTAACCTCTGGATAATTAGCTTTTACAAAAGCAACAGATTGATCTGTAGACGCGTTGTCAGCCACATAAATGGTTGCTTCTTTAGAATATGAAGTCACAGATAATAAAAATTGCTCAAGCAATGCTTTTCCATTCCAGTTTAATATGATTATCGCTATATTCAAGTTTTATAATAAATTATATATAATTATAGGAGAAGCAACTATAAACACTCCTAAAATACTATTCATATCAAGATTTTCTTTTCTAATTTCTTTAAATGCTTTTTTTGATTTCCATGTTCTAGAAATCAACCATATAAATCCAGCTCCTGGATATGAAAATCCAGGTATTAATATTATTTCAAATATAAACTCAAACATTATTTTAATTAATAATCAGGTATATCTTTTAAAAACTGATAGCGTTCAGCTTCAAAATCCATACTACAATAATAATGATTAATTCCGTTAGTTACCATTAAATAAGTAGCGCTAAGCGCCAAGTTATATCGTGCAATTTGGTCAAATGTATTTTGTTTTATTTCAATTTTTGGTGCTTTACATTCTACAATTAAATGGATACTTCCATCTGTATTGAAAACAACAATATCATAGCGTTTTTTTAAATCGTTGATTGTTAGTTCTTTTTCAACATTTATTAAGGATAGAGGATATTTTTTAACCTCAATTAAATAGTGTACACAATGTTGTCTTACCCATTCCTCAGGTTGTAAAACCACAAATTTTTTACGAACAACATCAAAAATAGATACTTTATTTTCGCTATTTTTGAAACGAAACGAATATGTAGGAAAATTTAATTTTTGCACTACACAAATTTGAGGATTTTTTTTTAATGGACGAAGTCAAACAGTTAGTAACTGATATAAAAAACAAACAACTTAAACCAATTTACCTGTTAATGGGTGAAGAGGCGTATTATATAGATAAAATTTCGGATTTTATTGAAGATACTGTGTTGACCGAAGAAGAGCGTGGTTTTAACCAAATGGTATTGTATGGTCGCGATGTATCTATAGAAGATATTGTAAGTAATGCCAAGCGTTTCCCAATGATGGCAGAACGACAAGTGGTGATTGTTAAAGAAGCACAAGATTTAGCTAGAACCATTGACCAGTTAGCAGATTATGCTAAGAATCCGCAACCCTCAACAGTTTTGGTGTTGTGTTACAAATACAAGTCTATAGACAAGCGTAAAGCTGTATATAAAACTATTAAAAAAACGGGTTACGTTTACGAAAGTAAAAAACTGTACGATAACCAAGTACCAGATTGGATAAGACGTGTGTTGTCACCAAAAGGATACTCTATAACTCCAAAAGCAGCGCAAATGTTAGTCGAGTTTTTAGGGACCGATTTAAGCAAGATTAACAACGAGCTTGAAAAGCTACAAATTGTTTTGCCTAAAGACACACAAATTACTCCAGACCACATCGAAGAAAATATAGGAATAAGTAAAGACTACAACAACTTTGAGTTACGTAAAGCTATAGGAACTAAAAATACTGCTCAAGCCTTTAAAATTGTACATTATTTTGCAGACAATCCAAAGGATAACCCAATGGTTGTAACGGTGTCGTTATTGTTTAATTTTTTCTCTCAGTTATTGCATTTACACGGAATGTCTGATAAAAACCCAAGAAACGTCGCATCTGCACTGCGTGTAAATCCTTATTTTGTTAACGAGTATTTAGAAGCTGCAAGACATTATCCTATGCGTAAAGTCAGTCAGGTTATTGCAACCTTACGTGAGTTTGATGTAAAAAGTAAAGGTGTTAATAGTAATGCTGTACCGCAAGGCGATTTATTGAAAGAATTATTGGTTAAGATTATGAATTAAATTGGTATTGATATGAAAAATAGAATGCTAGTTGCCTTACTTATTGAATACAAAAGAGCAATGTTACCTTTAAAAAGTATTCTATCTGATCTATCTGAAAGTCAATTTTTAGAAATCAGAGATTTTAAAACTACAGATCCAGATTGTAAATCGATTGCAACAGTTATAAATCATTGTGTGCATTCTGGATATTTATATGCTAGTTATCTGGATACAATTACTAAAGATAGCACTTGGATAGAATATGAAAAGACTATTAATAATCCAATTGAAGCTATAAAAGAGCTTGATAAAATGGTCGATTATACTGAAGCTATTCTAAAAAAGATAAGTCATTTAACGGATAAGGAATTAAATACGCATCAATTAAAAGCAAGATGGGGAGTTACTTTTGATGTTGAACAACTGTTAGAGCATGCAATAGTACACATCTTAAGACATCGTTTACAAATAGAGAATTTTCTTAAAGCTTAAATACTAATGATGAAAAACTTTTTATTTGTTTTAATATTGGTTTTAGTGTCCTGTAAACCTACACAAACCCTTCCAGATCCTTTAGAAGCAGGATGGAACGGTAGAAAAGTGTGTAAAGTCCTTAGCGAAACCAAGCAACAACGCATTTTAAAATGCACGTTTCCGCCTAATGTTGGTCACCAAAAACATTACCACAAACCTCATTTTGGGTACACCTTAGCTGGAAGTACATTTAGGATTACAGATTATAAAGGTACTAGAGACGTGCCAGTCGCTACAGGAGTCAATTGGTCAAATACTAAGTTAAGTGAGCATGAAGTACTTAATATTGGAGATAGTACTGCAGTCTTTTTAATTGTGGAGCCTAAATAGTTAATTGAGAAAGAAAGTTATATACTTTTCAATATAATTGTCATGAATATTATTTAGTTTTATCATTAATTCACGACCATTTCCTTGATAATTAGTTACCAGCTTATTTTTAATAACATTAAGGTTTTCAGTTATTATTACACTTCTATTATTTAATCTATTTTCAAACCTTAGATTACATTCATTTTTAAAATAATTTATTTCTATTTCCATAATTAATAATTATATAAAACAAATATAGTATAAATTTATACTATAATAGATTTTAACTATTAAAGTTATTCAAAGAATAGTAAACACTAATAGTCTTTTAATCACTATTTGTAGGTATTTTAAGGTGAATATTTTGTTTATAGTTCTTAATTTTTTTAACGTTATATCCAGCTTTTAACATTACAGCTATATCCTTTAACACATCCTATTAAATCCAAGTTAAACCTGGTTTAAAATTCGTGAAACCCTAGTATTTACGGTATCTTAGTGATGAATCGAATTATTAACAATTAAAACCAAAACATAAACTATGAAAAATTTAAACGGAAAGAAAGTTGCCATTTTAGCAACCAATGGATTTGAAGAAAGCGAATTAAAAGAACCAATGAATGCGTTTCAAGAGGCTGGAGCCGAAGTACACATTGTGTCTGAAAATTCTGGAACCATTAAAGGATGGAAAGACGGAAATTGGAGCAACGACTACAATGTAGATAAAACAATACATGAGGTATCACAAACAGACTATAATGCATTAGTATTACCAGGAGGAGTGATTAATCCAGATACCTTAAGACGTAATGATGATGCCGTACGATTTGTAAAATCGTTTTTTGCTAGCAAAAAACCAGTAGCAGCAATTTGCCACGCACCATGGTTATTGGCAGAAGCAGATGTCTTACAAGGACGTAAAGTAACCTCTTACAACTCTATAAAAAGAGATTTAGTCAATGCAGGCGCAAAATGGGAAGACAGTGAAGTAGTGGTAGACGAAGGCTTAGTAACCAGTCGTAATCCAAACGATTTACCAGCATTTAACGCCAAACTAATAGAAGAAGTCTACGAAGGAAAACACGAGATGCAAACTGCATAATTAATACATAGATTGAATTTGAAAAGCCAACCGTAAGGTTGGCTTTTTTTGTTGACAACTGTTAATAAGTCAGTAATTTAAACGGTTGGTTTTGAGATGTTAATGATTTAACTTGCATTACGTTTAAGTGTGGAGGGTATTAAAAACACTCAAAATATATAAGTACTAAATTTAAAAATGGAAAATATGATATGTCCCCATTGTTCTACAGCTGTTAAAAATGATTGGTATTCATCATTTGCATTCGAAATTGATGAAATAAAAAGAATTGGGAAAGGAATAAAATATGGCGCCTGCACTAATTGTGAAAAGCTTGTTATATACCTACAAAAAGGTAGGTTGGATTTTTATCCGGGATCAGGTGAGCATAAGGTCAATCCCGTTAGATCTGAAAAACTCATTTATCCTAGGAAAAGTAGTTTTGATAACTCAAATGATATTCCAAAAGAATACATAGAAGATTACCAAGAGGCTATCAAAGTACTTTCAGCAAGTCCTAAAGCATCTGCTGCTTTAAGTAGAAGACTTTTGCAAAGTATTCTTAGGGACAAATTCAAAATTAAAGAAAATAATTTAGCTCTAGAAATCAAAAAATTTATAACGTTAGATGGAATTCCTTCACATTTAACTGATGCAGTTGATGCAATTAGAAATATTGGAAACCTAGCAGCCCATCCAACAAAAAATAAGAATACTGGTGAAATTGTACCTGTAGAAATGGGAGAAGCAGAATGGCTAATTGAAGTTATAGAAGCACTTTTCGATTTTATTTTTATTCAACCATTAAAACTAAAAAGGAGAAGAGATGAACTTAATATAAAATTAGAGAAAATAGGAAAACCTCCAATGAAAATAAAAAAATAATGCTATACTATTATAATTAATTATGTAATCTAATTATTTTAGCACAAGCTAACGCTCGTTTGTAACGCGTGCTAATAACTACATCTCCTCCAACTCCAAAGTATAATCGTACTGTAAATCTTCATGCAAAGCCAATATTTTTTTAGTAATGGCTTCAATATTTCTGTTGTATAAATTGGTTAGTGTCGTGTTTCTAGAAATAGAAGGTTTCATAGCTTTTAGCTTTTTACAAAAGTAGAGAAGCAGTTCGACTTCAGTTTCTTTATTAAGCGAGTATCTAATGTACTTTTTGGTGTTTCGTAATATCTTACGCACACTTTTTTTAATGTAAAAAAAGCTGTCTGTGTTAATCTGTTCAAATTGTTCGTCAATTTCTGCTTTAACGGTCTCTATATAACCAGCTTCACTGTCGGCTTCAAATAGTAAATAGGTGAGTAGTTCTTTGTTTTCTTTTTTAAATCTAGATAAGCGTAAGCACAGTTGTGCTAACTCCTCGTTAGACTTGTGTTTTAACTCTTTACGTATGGTGACTACAGATACTGCTTTCATTGAAAAACTCTTTTTTCATTTCCGCGTAGGCGGAACTTTTTTTGTTTGACATTCCTGCGAAAGCAGGAATTAGTAATGTTTTTTAATAGTACGTTTTACTATAAACAACCTAAAAACACCAATGACTAAAATTATTGGTGCAATTATAATTAATACAATACCAAAGGTTTTGAGGTCTTCAAAAAGTTCTATTTTTAATATGGTTATTCCTGTACCTAAAATGACTAAAAAGGTTCTAAAATAGGCTAAAAAAGTCCGTTCGTTTGCTAGTTTGGTGCGCTCTATAGCTAGCCAATCTCTGGTAGTTAAATCGTTTTGTTCTGGCATAATAATATTATAGAACTTAAAGGTATAAAAAAAGCACTTATTTCTAAGTGCTTCATAGTATTGTTATTTTATTATAAACTAGTTTGTTTATGGTCTGGATTGTTGAATGTGGCTTCGTAAACTATATGTTCTGGTTTGTATTGAAGTTTTAAGAATCTATTTTTTTGATCTTGTAACTCGTAAACAGAATCTTGGTTTACAAATTTAAACGCAAAACCAGATTGTGCAGCTTCTCTTGTAATAGTTCCTTCATAAATACTATCGTTATCATCATCTTTTAAATAGTAGGTTGTTTTCCAAGACGGTGTTGTAAACTGTCCTCTAACACCAACGTTTGTAACGTTGTCTATTCCACGCATATTCACTTTAAAGGTCATAGTTTTTAGGTGTTTTTCTTGTACACAGCTTGTACTAATTACTATAATTGCAATTAGGCTGATTATATATTTTATAGTTTTCATTAGTTTACAGTTTAGTATATGTGTATTTGTTTCTTATCAGTTTTTCTTTGGTATCCTCAAAGGTGACTTCTTTTGTTACAGAAAAATGATTGCCATCAAACAAGTATGTTTTGCTAATTGTTGCATCTCTATTATCATCTTTACCTTGATAAACAGTAACTAACTTAATGGTACCATCTTCTAAAGTTGTTTTTTCTATTATTTTCTCATTACCCAAATATGTGCCTTTTTTCTTAAGCTTAATGGTACTTTTAGTATTTGCTTCAGGCTCGTTATTATATTGAGTACTCATCATTATTTTATCTCCTTTAATAGTAATTCTAAGAGTCGTCTTTAATACAACTTCTTTTCCATCTCTATAATTAACATACATTAATTGGCCTTCCCAATTGGTATCATGTAGTATTTCAAAGTCAGACATAGAGACTTTTGTTTGTGCTACACTTGTTGCAGAAAACGTGATGGTGCTAATTATTAATGCTAAGATTGTTTTTGTAAGTGTCATAATATTTAAGATTTAAAAGTTTTACTAATTAAGTAATCTAGTCCAAATCGACCAGATCCAAAGTATAGATTGTAAATAGCTACCCATAAAAAGCTAATAGCTGGTAACATATTCCAAAGTCCTTGATCAAATTTTTGAAGAAAAGCGGCTACAAGCATTGTACAGATTATTAAAAAGGAAGTTAGTCTAGTTTTTAAACCAAACGCAAATAAAATTCCGCCTACTGCTTCGCTAAACGCTCCCATCCAAGCAAAAAATATTGGAGCCATAGCAAAAATTCCACCATATTCTGTAACGTCATCAGGAAACCAAGCAGCTACTTCAAATAGGTTTAGATGTTGCTCTTTTGGTGTCCAAGGCATTCCGAATTTTCCAGCTCCAAAATATAAAGCTAAAGCCATACCAGAGAAAAAACGAATACACGCAAAAATTAAATCTGCAAACCAATGCTTTTGCAAAATAGGTGTGATTGTCTTTTTTAAAATTATTGTCATAATGCTGTTTATTTATTTCGGTTTGATGAAACAAATGTCTAGCATTATGTTTATATGGACGACTTATAACGTATTTCTGGGTCTTAAATACGATTTGAGACGTCTTAATCTATCTGAGATTGTAAGTATTGGGTAGGCGAGTGGTTAGTTAATTTTTTAAATACACGATTAAAAGTGGCTTTGCTATTAAAGCCACATTCTTGTGCTATACCAAGCAGTGAGAGTTGTTTTTGTTTACCTGCTTTTAGCATATCTTTAAATGCTTCGACACGATAATTATTAACAAAGTCATTAAAATTTTTATTAAAAGCAGAATTGATAATTTCTGATAACTGAGCTCGAGTTAAATCAACTTGTTTAGCCAAATCAGATAGATTTAAATCAGGATTCAGGTAAGGTTTTTCGGTCTCCATAAATTGTTTGATAGCAATTACTTGATCTTCAGAAAAACTCTTAATCGGGTTATTAGAGGTTTCTTCTGGTATACCTACAATTTTTGGCGAAAAGCTAAAGTCTAGTTTATTTAGCTTTGTAGTATCTGTAAAATAACCTTTAATACCAACATATAATGTTATAACCGCTACAAACAAGTTAAGCCACCAGCGTTGATTATAGTCAAGATCTATTACAAAAGACCCTATAGCATCTTGAATTGTTCCATATAAAAATGATAAGCTAAACAAGACTAAAAACGATAAAATCCAACTTAACTCTAACTTATAGGTATTAGAAAAATATTGGATAATGCGCTTACGATAGTTATAAAATAACTGAAAAGTAAATGCTAAATACAAGAGGATAAATGGAGCAGTAATAAAACTCATGGTTGGTAATACAATAGCTTCATCAAGATTAATTTTTAGGTAGCCATTTTGTGTCTCGTTAAATCCAGGTTGTAATGCGTCGTAAGTAAAAATTACAAAGCGATACATGACAAAAGCTAATGCAAATGCAAAATGCCACCAATACACTTTTTTAAATTTAAAATTTGAAGTAGTTATAGATTTTACATATAAGTAAATTAAAGGCGCTAAAGCAATACCAATATTAATTAAAAAGTAGTTGATTTTTGTCGTTCTAAAACTATCATACCAACCCATAAAACCTATAGTGTAGCACGTCTGACTGTAACTAGTTAGACATAAAATTAGTGCCAAAAACAAATCGGATAGATTACGCTTTTTTAAATACCTAGAAAATAAAAGTACTGCGAAAATTAATCCTTGGATAACCAAAATTAGTAATGGTAAACTGTATCTGTTAAAATCTGGAAACACTGGATATTTTTATATTATTACATCTAAGTTATGATAATTAAAGAAAACTACAATTTTTTAACAATTTAACTTTGTCTTAGTATTACTTTAAGTGTGATTTAACAGAGGGTTTACCTTTGAAATTGTAATTTACAGCATAACCAAAAACTAAATTTATGCCTTTTATTACAAACAAAAACAAAAAAGTATCTGTAGACATTTTTTATGAAGATTATGGACAAGGACAACCAGTAATTTTAATACACGGTTGGCCTTTAAGTAGAAAATCTTGGGAACACCAAGTTTGGAAAATAGTAGAATCTGGTTACAGATGTATCTCTTATGACAGACGCGGATTTGGAATTAGCTCATCACCATGGGATGGCTATGATTATTCCTCATTAGCAAGTGATTTAAATGAAATCATTAATCAATTACAACTCGAAAATGTAATTATTGTAGGCTTTTCTATGGGAGGAGGAGAAGTGGTACGATATTGTACCGATTACGGAACAGAAAACATTGCTAAAGCTGCATTAATAAGTAGTATTATTCCTTTAGTAAAACAAAAAGACGATAATCCCTCAGGCGTGCCAGAAAGTGCTTTAATGGATATTAAGAATGCACTAGAAAATGATCGTGTTGGTTTTTTAAAAGAATTTTCTAAAGGGTTTTATAATTTTGAAGACAATAAAGATAAAGTTAGTCAAGCACAATTAGATTACGATTTTATAGTAGCATCTCACGCGTCACCTAGAGGTACTATTGAAGCTGCTAAAGCTTGGATGCATACAGATTTTAGAGACGAATTAAAAAATGTTAATGTACCAACTTTAATTGTTCATGGTGATGCAGATGGAACAGTACCAATAGAAACTTCTGCTAATCAAGCAGCAAAAGGTATAGAAAATAATACTTTTAAGGTAATCAAAGATGGACCTCATGGATTAAACATCACACACAAAGACGAGTTTAATAAAATTTTGATAGATTTTTTAAATGAATAGTCTATTGCTCTAAATAACAAAGCGCATTTAAATTTGAGTTTGGATGCGCTTTTTTATTATATATAATATCTATCTAACGTAATTTTGGAAAATGAGTTGGGTTAGCCTCATGCATAACTGCATAAACAGCTTCAAAAACATCCTCTATAGATGGTTTTGAAAAATAATCACCATCTGTACCATAAGCTGGTCTATGTGGTTGCGCAGCTAACGTTTTAGGTTGACTATCTAAATATTGAAACGCGTTTTGCGTGTTTAAAATTTCATCTAAAATATAGGCTGAAGCACCTCCTGGTACATCTTCATCAATTACCATTAGACGATTTGTTTTGGTTACACTTTTTACGATGTCGTGGTTTAAATCAAAAGGTAGCAAGGATTGGACATCAATTACTTCAGCGTCAATACCAACTTCAGCTAATTCTTTAACAGCTTGTTGTACAATTCTTAATGTAGAACCATAAGACACTAACGTGATATCTGTACCTTCTTTAACGGTTTCTACCACACCAATAGGTGTTTTAAATTCTCCGATATTGGATGGTAAAGTTTCTTTTAGACGGTAACCGTTTAAACACTCGACAATTAGTGCAGGCTCATCACTTTCTAATAAAGTATTGTAAAATCCAGCAGCCTTAGTCATATTTCTTGGAACTAAGACATGAATACCTCTTACTAAATTTAACACACCACCCATTTGCGATCCAGAATGCCAAATGCCTTCTAATCTATGTCCTCGTGTACGTACTATTAAAGGTGCTTTTTGACGACCTTTAGTTCTGTAACGTAAAGTTGCCAAGTCATCGCTTATAATTTGAAGCGCGTACATAATGTAATCTAAGTATTGTATTTCAGCTATAGGACGTAAGCCTCTCATAGCCATGCCTATACCTTGACCTAAAATGGTAGCTTCCCTTATGCCTGCATCTGCCACTCGTAACTCGCCATACTTTTCTTGTAAGCCTTCTAACCCTTGGTTGACATCACCAATATTACCTGCATCTTCACCAAATACTAAAGCTTCAGGATACTTATTAAAAATATAATCGAAATTATCTCTTAATACCACGCGTCCATCAACCTGTTCTGCATTTGCATTATAAGTTGGTTTGACCTCTTTTATGTGTATGGCTGCATTGTCATTATCACTATATAAATCAGAACTATATAATGGTTGAACTTTTGCAAAAAAGGATTCAATCCAATTAAGAAGCTGTTGTTTAGCTGGCGACTGATCTGTAATAACATAACGCAGTACTTTTCTAGCATAAGAAATAGCATCTTTACGATTAGGTTCTTTAATTTCAGATAAGTCGTTAATAATTTTTTCAATAAAGACTTTATTTGGGCTTGATTGCGCAACACTTTTAAGAATAGAAATCAATTCTTCTTTTTCTAACAAAGACGGTTTTAAAAAGTTGTTCCAGGCTGTTTTTTTAGCTTCTCTAACTTGTTTTTTTATATCTTTCTCGATAGTTTGTAACTCTTCATCTGTAGCAATACCATTGTCTATTAACCAATGACGCATTTTTAAGTTACAATCATTTTCTGCTTCCCAATTTAAACGATCTTTGTCTTTGTAACGTTCATGCGATCCGGAAGTCGAGTGTCCTTGAGGTTGAGTTAATTCGTTAACATGAATCAAAACTGGTACATGCTCTTCTCTTGCTATTTTTGAAGCTTCTTCATAAGTCGCTATTAAGTTGGCATAATCCCAACCTTTTACGCGAAGAATCTCATAACCTTTGTTGTTTTTATCACGTTGAAATCCTTTAAGAATTTCAGAAATATTTTCTTTTGTGGTTTGGTGTCTTGCATGTACAGAAATACCATACTCGTCATCCCAAACACTTATTACCATAGGAACTTGTAATACTCCTGCAGCATTAATGGTTTCAAAAAATAATCCTTCGCTTGTACTAGCATTACCTATTGTTCCCCAAGCCACTTCATTTCCGTTTACGGAAAAATTTGTAGTGTCAATCCCTTTAACGTGTCTGTATATTTTAGAAGCTTGTGCTAAACCCAATAGTCTTGGCATTTGTCCAGCTGTAGGAGAGATGTCTGAGCTTGAGTTTTTCTGTTTAGTTAAATTTTTCCATTGACCATGTTCATCTAAACTATGTGTGGCAAAGTGACCACCCATTTGTCGACCAGCAGACATAGGCTCTTGTACTAAGTCTGTATTGGCATATAAACCAGCAAAAAACTGTTCAATGGTCAATTCGCCAATAGCCATCATAAAGGTTTGGTCTCTGTAATAACCAGATCTAAAATCACCATCTCTAAAAGCCTTAGCCATAGCTAATTGAGGGACTTCTTTACCGTCTCCAAAAATTCCAAATTTTGCTTTACCAGTTAACACCTCTCGACGACCTAGCAAGCTACATTCACGACTAGTTACTGCAGTTTTATAGTCGTTAAGTACCTCAGATTTAAAATCTTCAAAAGATAAGTCTTTTTTGGTGTTAGCTTTTGTTTGCATATTTAAGGAATTTATTGATGCAAATTTACACATAAATTGTCGATTCTACAAGATGAAAAAACCTTAAAAAATTAATAAAATCGTATTAAAACCTTGATTTAATTGTAAAAAAATCAAATAATAGTGTTTAAATTGATTTTTGTTAAGAATTTATTAATACCAACGTCTTGTAAACAAGCCTAATAATGTTTTAGGAGAAAGGGTTACAATAAACCTTATTTTTTCATCATAATTAGGTTGTCCAATTTCCCAACCTAAATTAGAATATAATGGGAAGTATAATTCAAAATAATCTTCTACTAAATTAAGTCGTATTCCAGTGTCGTAAACAAACTCTGGACTAAAGTTTTGATTTTTTATAATTCCAGCATCACCATAAAGCATGATATATCTCCATAAAGTTGCGCTGGTATTAACGGTTGTCATCCACTGATTAGCAAAGGGTTGCGTTAATTTTGATTTAAAACCTCCTTCTGCAATGATTATTTGTTGACTTAACAGTCCAGTTTGCTCACTACGTCCTAAGTAGTTGTAGTCAAACAAATAATCTGTTGGTCTATCTAGTGCAAAACTAAAAAAGTCAGAATCTTGATAAGTATCATTATAAAGAAATAACCCTGAAAATACTCTTAAATTGAATTGTTTATTTCGTTCGTTTAAATTCCTAAATTCAAGCGTAGCAGATACTTTTCCGAAATTTTGTGCTAGTTGTAAATCTGTAAATAAAGATGAAAACTCTTTTAAATTATTGTCTACAATACCAAACTTTGCATTAAATACCGAATATTTAGGTTCACCTTCAGTTTCAAACTCTCCTGTAGGATCAACCTCTCTGTTGATATTAACGTATCTAAATGATAGGTATTTACGTTTGTTGTCTCTTAAATCTTTATGATTTCTGAAATTAAAATCAATAAATGGTGTGAAAGACGAATACGTTAAATTTGGCGCATAGTTATAGTAGTTACCAGACAAACCGTATCGTGTTCTAAAATTATCAGAATTTTCGGGTCTTGCGTTGTAAACCAATGAAGCACTACCAACTATTTGCTTACTTTTAAATCCAAATTTTGGACTTACTTTATATAAAAAGCGTTTGCTTAATAAGGTTTTGTTATACAACTTTAATCCTGGTGATAGTCCATCGTAAAAGTTATACTCAAATTCTGGCATAAAAAAGACCTGATTATAATTTGGATCTTCTATATCTTTAAACAACCTAAATTGTAATGGTTTGTTGGTTAAGAAAAATCCATTTAATTTTTTGTAATTGTTTCTTTGGTTGAATTCTGGAACCACATAGTCATAATTCAATGCTAATTGGTCCACTTCCTTGTTTGCAATAGTGACTGTTTTAGTACCATCAAACCCTTCTATCCATTGTTTGGAGGTTATGCTATCATTCTCTAAAGTAAATAAAGAAATAGGCATTTTAGTATGTCTTAAGTTTTTTAGGGTTACAGTTATAGAATCTTCAGTTTTTTTGATATTTTTAATTTTAAAATCAATTTTTTTACTGGTATTCACATAATCATTAAAAAACCAAGACAAATCTTTATCGGTTTTTGATTGTACCAAATACTTAAAATCCTCTGGTGTGCTTCTTTTTAATTTGGATTGTTTAACATAATCGCCAATTGAATTGTATACAATAGAATCGCCTACATAATCATTCAAATAATTTAGGCCAACTGCAGCTTTATATTTGCTAGAGATATTTTTATTGAATTTTAATAGCGAATCTTTAGGCATTGCTAGTGGTTGATCAATATTAGTACGTGCCATATGCATGTATAAAAAAGGATACTGATCGTTAAAATTTAAATCTGCTGCATGAAACGCTCTAACTCCCCAAACATTGGCTAATTTTCCTAATATTTTTTGGTTAGGATAAAATTCGTCAACGTATTTCATTAGATAATAAATCTGGATACCATCCAATAACCATTGCTCTTCTCTAGGGTGTATTAAAAGGGTATTTTCTAAATAGACTTTTAATGTGGTTTTAAGTAGTTTTAATTCATATTGAAACGTGTCCTCGAATGGTCTGATAAAATCAGGTAATAGGTTTAAACCATAAATAGGATCTTTTCTGTAATCTATCCAGGTTAACAGCACTTTTTTATGAGGATAATCTCCTAAATTATTAGTTATAAATTGAGCGACTCTATCTGTAGAAATAGCAATTTCTGTAGGAGGTAAATCCTCTGTATCGATATTAGATTGTATGTTGAAAAAATCAGTTTCAACAGTATTATAATCATTGTTTTTAACTAATGAGAATTTAGTGTTTATTCTGTCTTTCCCACTAAATGTGGTAGTTGTATTGCTTTCTATGGTGTTATTTGAAACGACATCTAATTCAGAAATAGGTGTAAACCCATTAGGATATGTGACTTTTAAATTGATATCTGCTGGTTCTACAAATAAATCCTCCAAGTCTTTATTGCTATAATAATGCCAAGTTCCGTCAAACACAGCAGGAGTAATATACCAGAAACGTAAATTATAGTCTCCATCATCCGTAACACCATATCTAGTAAACTTATTATTTGGGATTTGAACTATATAATTTAATGTAATGTTGTAAAAACTATTAGGTGTTAAAGGTGTATTAAGTGCTATTTTAATTACGTCTGGATGGTATTCTAAACGTTCAAAAAACACCTTTTGATTGGATTGTGTTATACTAGTAATTGCTGTAAATCCTCTGTCTTCATTTTTAGCAAAATGAAATGTGGTTTTAAATTCGTCCGCAAAACGTTCTGCTAAGGGTGTTGTCTTAGAAGAATAGCTATGACTCCAATCATTTAAATAAATAGTATCTAACGTTTTGTTAGTCTTGTTTTGATACTGGATAGTTTGCGTAATATCTATAGTGTGTTTTTCAGTATTAAAAATAGCAGTAATATCTAAATCATTTTGGCTTAAAGCCGAAATACTAGAAAGCAAAACACATAATAAAATAGAATAATTTAATTTCAATTGACTTTTACAAACTTTAAAGGTTGAACGTTAACATTAGGAAGCGAAATGTAATATATTCCCTCAGATAAATACGAAATATCTACGGTTATAGTTTTATCGCTTACAGAAATAGAAGTCACCATTTGACCTAATGTGTTGTAAATGTTAATGTTGGTTGTAAAAGTTGGTTGTTTATTTAATGTTATGTCTAAGGTTGTACTTACCATATTTGTACCGACAATTTCAAAAGTAGGCTGAACGTATGACACTTCAGGTACGCTTAAAAAATTTTGGTTAGTCTCTATAGTTAATGTAACGGGAAGATGATCGCTAAAATTGTGTAGCGATTCTCTTATGGCTTGAGAAAATAAAGTTCCAGAGCAATCTATACTATTAATCGCGCTATTCCAACAATTAGGATTACTGTTATTTCCAAATACTTGGTAGCTATTTGGTACAAATTGAAGCTCTGCATTATTTTCAAGAGATGTGCTAGTCATTATAAAATCAAAACGGTCGTCAAAACCACCTGTTGTACCTCCTAAACCTGTCGATGTTCTGGTTGATTGAGTAAATACATCCACATAATTAGAATTATTATGCCAGCTTCCCATCCTGTTAGCAGGATCAATAAAAGTAATGTTGTTATTAGTGTCAATAAATTCCTGAAATGCAGGTTCTGAATTTGTATACACGTTAAAGTCACCAGCTAATAAAAAATATTCAGAATTAGAAAACCCATTTAAATAACTAGTTAAATCTTGAGCCATTTGTAACCGCAATTGTTGGTTATTTGTACCACTTGATGCTTTCAAGTGACATACTATGACGTTTAATAGTATTGGATTTGTTATTTGATTAACGGTATTTAATTTTAACACATAATGATTAAAATCTCTAAAAAGGGTACTAACTTCAGTTTGACTTTCTAGAGTAAATTTTGAGCTATCATAGTAAATAAGATTTTGTAAATCGTTTTGATTACCAATACTATCATCACTAGTATTTAAAACAAAATTTGCCATTTGATAGTTAGTGTTGATTGCTTGTTGCATCATACTTAAAATACCATTAGCACCAGAGCTATTATTAAGTTCGCAGACCATAAATAGATCTGGTTTAAAGTCTGTTAATATAGTTTCTAACTCGTTTAAACGAGCGCTAGCTGGTTCTTGAAGCGGAAAATTTAACAAATTGTAAAACATAGTTTTAAAGGTGTCTTGAGCTAAGACACCTGAAAAATTAAGTAATAGTACTATAAATAAAATTTTCTTTTTCATTTCTAATTTTTAGAAGTTTGGACTTAATCCATAGTCTTTGTAGAAACTGTCTAAAATATCTACGACTTCATCTGCTGTATCTACTAAATGAATAAGGTCTAAATCACCTGCACTAATATTTGCAAAACTATCTAAAAGTGTTGTTTTAACCCATTCCATTAAGCCTTCCCAGAAGTCCGTACCGACTAAAATAATTGGAAATTTTTCTATTTTATTAGTTTGAATTAATGTGATGGCTTCAAATAATTCATCTAGTGTTCCAAAACCTCCAGGCATTACAACAAATCCTTGTGAATATTTAACGAACATCACTTTTCTAACAAAAAAGTAGTCAAAATCTAAACTTTTATCAGAGTCTATATATGGATTGTCGTGTTGTTCAAAAGGTAAATCTATGTTTAATCCAACAGATGTTCCACCTGCTAAATGTGCACCTTTATTACCAGCTTCCATAATTCCTGGTCCACCACCTGTAATAACTCCGTAACCAGATTCTACAATTTTTTCTGCAACATCAACTGCAAGCTTATAGTATTTATGGTCAGGTTTTGTACGCGCAGATCCAAATATGGAAACTGAAGGTCCAATTGCACTCATTTTTTCAAAGCCATTCACAAACTCTCCCATGATTTTAAAAATCGCCCAAGAATCGTTTGTTTTTTTCTCATTCCAACCTTTTGGATGTTGTTCTTTTCTCATATAGTGTTTTTAATAATTTTTAAACGAACAAATTTAATGGTTTAAATAAGATTTTTTTGGTTTATTAATAAAATTTAAACAAAAAAAGACCAACATTTTGTTGGTCTTTTAATTTTTTTGGTAAGTTTTTAATGCTACGCTACACCTAGAGTGGTTTTCTACCAGATATAATATTGTATAAAATTACAATAACTGCAATTACCAATAGTACGTGAATAAGTTTACTAGTTCCGATACCTTCGATAATATTGAAGAACCCAAGAACCCATAAAACGATACAAATTACAGCGACTAGCCAAAGAATACCTTTCATAATATTTGTTTTAGTGGTTAGACACTAAAGTTAAACAATATATTTTAAATAGTAAGATATAGTCAATATTAATTACTTAACACTTACACTAAGTTCTTTGTTTAAAAACTTTGCAGTGTAACTTTTATTGTGTTTTGCGACCACTTCTGGAGTGCCTTCAACAACGACTTGTCCACCACCTTTACCGCCTTCATACCCAATGTCAATAATGTGGTCTACGGTTTTAATAACATCCAAATTGTGTTCTATAATCAACACTGTATTTCCTTTATCTGCTAGTTTGTTTAAGACTATCATTAACACTCTAATATCTTCAAAATGAAGTCCTGTTGTGGGTTCATCCAAAATATAAAACGTATTTCCAGTATCGCGTTTACTTAACTCGGTTGCTAATTTTATACGTTGAGCTTCTCCACCAGAAAGTGTAGTACTTTGTTGCCCCAAAGTAATATAACCTAAACCTACATCTTTAATAGTTTTAAGTTTTTTATGAATCTTTGGAATGTTTTCAAAAAATTCTACAGCATCATTAATAGTCATGTTTAACACGTCACTAATACTTTTTCCTTTGTAACGAATCTCTAAAGTTTCACGATTAAATCGTTTACCTTGACAGGTTTCACATTCAACGTAAACATCTGGTAAAAAATTCATTTCAATAACGCGTAATCCACCACCTTTACAGGTTTCGCATCGTCCTCCTGCTACATTAAAGCTGAATCGTCCTGGTTTATAACCACGTATCATGGCTTCTGGTATTTTTGCAAACAGGCTTCTAATTTCGTCAAATGTTTTAGTGTAAGTCGCAGGATTACTACGTGGTGTGCGACCTATTGGTGATTGGTTTATATCGATGACTTTATCAATATGTTCTAACCCTTTAATACTTTTATATGGCATTGGTCTTTTAACGCCATTAAAATAATGTGCGTTTAGAATAGGATAGAGGGTTTCGTTAATTAATGTTGATTTACCACTACCAGAAACGCCTGTAACACCAATCATTTTTCCTAAAGGAAATTTTACGGACACATTTTTTAAATTGTTTCCTGTGCAACCTTTTAGCTCTAAAAAATGCCCATTACCCTTACGACGTTGTTTTGGGATTTCAATTTCTTTCGTTCCGTTTAGGTATGCTGCAGTTAAAGTGTTTTCTTTTAATAATTGCTTTGGTGTACCTTGGCTTATTATTTCTCCACCATGTTTACCAGCGAAAGGACCAATATCAATAACATGGTCTGCACGCTCTATCATATCCTTATCATGCTCAACAACTATTACAGAGTTGCCAATGTCACGAAGTGAGATTAAACTATTAATTAGTTTTTCGTTATCACGTTGGTGTAAACCAATACTAGGCTCGTCTAAGATATACAGTACACCTACCAGTTGAGACCCAATTTGAGTGGCTAGTCTAATACGCTGTGCTTCACCACCAGACAACGATTTAGAACTACGATTAATAGATAAATAATCTAAACCAACATCTAATAAAAACTGAAGTCTAGCGTTGATTTCTTTAATAATTTCTTCAGCAATTTTTAACTGTGTATTGGATAATTGTTTTTGGGCTTTTTTAAACCAATCTGCTAAATCACTAATATCCATATTAGCTAATTCTGCAATATTTTTTTCGTTAACTTTAAAGTATAACGACTCTTTTCTTAATCTAGACCCTTCACAAACAGGACATTTAATTTTGTCCATATAGTCTTTTGCCCAACGCTTTAGTGAGGTCGAATCAGCAGCTTTGTATTGGTTATCTATAAAATTGGCAACACCTTCAAAGTCTATTTTGTAATCTCTGGTTATGCCTAAGGTTTTACTTTCAACTGAAAACTTCTCGTTTCCGCCATACAAAATAACTTGTTTTGCTTCTGCAGGAATAGATTTAAAAGGATCGCTAAGTTTAAATTTATAACGTTCTGCAATAGTTTCAAACTGTTTAAATATCCAACTCTTTTTTTCTGGACCATGAGGTGCCAATGCACCAGCTTTAATAGATAAAGAATCATCAGGTATAATTTTTTTCTCGTTAACCTGATATAAAGTACCAATCCCATTACAATTTGGACAAGCCCCTTTTGGCGAATTAAATGAAAAGTTATTAGGTTCTGGATTCGGGTAGGAAATTCCAGAACTTGGACACATTAAACTTCGACTAAAATAACGTGCCTCTTGTGTGTCTTGGTCTATAACCATTAACACATCATCACCATGATACATAGCTGTATTGATGGTTTCTGTAAGTCGCTTGTCATTATCTACACCATCATCTATTTTTAATCTGTCAATTACAATTTCTATATCGTGTGTTTTGTATCGATCTAGTTTCATGCCTTTCACTAAATCTTTGATTTCACCATCTGTGCGGACTTTAACAAAGCCTTGTTTAGCAATTTGCTCAAACAATTCTCTGTAATGACCTTTTCTAGAACGCACAACAGGTGCCAACACATTAATGCGTTTTCCTTTATAACTTTCTGTGATTAGCTGCTTGATTTGTTCGTCACTATAACTTACCATTTTCTCGCCAGTATTATAACTGTATGCATCACTAGCTCTAGCATATAATAGTCGCAAAAAGTCATAAATCTCGGTAATAGTCCCTACAGTAGATCGTGGTGATTTACTGGTTGTTTTTTGTTCGATAGCGATGACAGGAGATAATCCATCAATTTTATCCACATCAGGACGTTCTAAACCGCCTAAAAATTGCCTAGCATAAGCAGAAAACGTTTCTATGTAACGTCGTTGTCCCTCAGCATAAATGGTATCAAATGCTAAAGACGATTTTCCACTACCTGATAAACCAGTAATAACTACTAGTTTTTCACGTGGAATAGTGACATCAATATTTTTAAGGTTATGTGCTCTGGCACCTTTAACCTCTATGTTTTCTTCAAAATTAGTCATAGCATTTTTTCACTTTTATGTCCTAAAATAGGCAAAGTTGCAAAGATACGCATTTTGCTTTTTAAAATGGAAAAAGTATAGTTTAGAGTTTTGTTAATTCTTTGATTATATTTAAGTTTTAAAATATGATTTATGAATGAAAAAATTGACTTCGAAAAGGATATAAATAAAATAAAAATTAGAATTAAAATTTTTAATCTTTTTGCTTGGATTTTTGTTTTATTAGGATTTGTTGTTCTTTATTTAGGCTATAATTTTTGGGAAAGCGAAAGTGGTAAATTAAATGAAGTTGGAGATTTCGTTGGAGGGGTAGCAGGTTCATTTTGGGCTTTGTCAGGATTATTCTTTATTTATATTGCTTTTTTAGGTCAAAAAATTGAAATTAAATATCAACAAGAGGATTTAGCTCTAACAAGAGATGAATTAATGGAGTCAAGAAAAGTGTTTAAAACTCAAGCTGAGATTATGAGAAATCAGCAACTAGATGATACTTTTTTTAATTTATTAGATAATCATCGGAGAATTGTTGAAAGTTTAAGGACAAAAAAGACTAAACCTTTTAATTTAAATTTCAGGTATACTAGAAATAGTAGAGAAATAGTTTCTGGATATGAATTACTTGAACAAATATATTATGATTGGGATGAATTGTTTTTGATGCATTCTAAATATCATAAATCAAAAAAAATTTATGACCTTAGGGTTTCTGACATTGACCCAATTGAATTAGTCGCTCTTAATGACGATGTAAAATTAGTATTTAATGAATTAAACAATATAATTGATTTTATTAATATTCAAATCCCAGAGAATAAGAAGGAATTTTATTTTAATGTATTGTCTGGAAGTTTAAGTCATTATGAAAAATTTTTATTTGATGCAAGAGGTTTCATTAGTTCGAAAAACCATAATCTTATTTTTAAGAATTTTGACCCAAATTTATATTTTAACTTAAAAGTTAAAATACCTAAATTAAAATTTAATAAAGTTAATAAAGAAGTTAATGATGATTTATTTAGAGCTATCGGATGGGAAAGAATAAGTTATAGTAGTATTAAGTTAGAAATTAGGTTAGAATCAAAAGTTTTTTTGATTAAGAATAATAGTATATATAAAGAAAAAGTAAGCTTAGAAGGTTATAAATCAATAGATGTTGATATTGTTAAGGATTTTAATATACATAAATTCCCAAAGTTTTTCACTTCAAATACTGGAAGTCCAGACATCGGATTTATCGTATTAGTAATAACTTATCAAGAATTTAAATATAATTTTATTTATAAAGTCACAAAAAATGCAAGACCAAGTAACTATTTGCATTTTAGTATCCAAGATCTAAGATCGGATAATGGAAGGATAGATTTTATAGAAAACTTATTAGCAAATCACTAATTTAATTTCTTCCTTTAACATCACCCATATGTAACCCAAAAAACAGAAGTTTATGCTGGGTTGGGAGTTGTGCGCCACTTTTGGTAGTTTTCCAACTGTTCCAAGACGCTTCCAAGCCTCCTATAGGTAAAATATCTACCCACATTTTGAATTTTGTAGGTTTGTAATTCTCATCTAAAATCCAAAGATATGAGTCGCCTGGAGTAGTACCTCCTTTTGTATATGTGACTAATAAAGCATCTTTATTATCTTGTTTAACAATACGTCTTTTGGTGCCTTTATCAAACACTTTATAAGGGGCAACTAGCCAAAACGAGTCGTTATTAAAATATTTAGTTGCAGTATCAATCAACTCTATACTTTTTTCGTTATCAATTCTAAAATTATGGATGTAAGCTACACTTTTTGAAGGATTATTTAAGTCTAAATCAACTTTGTATTCTCTCCAATTAACTTCGCAAATGCTGTCTTTTTTATTCCATTTAAAATGGTGCTTTCGTCTAAACGTCCATTCTAAATAATTGGTAGCATCGTAGGCATCAGCATTCAAAGCTATAAGCATTTTATGGGCTAACATATCTGCTTTTTCAGGTTGACTGCCAACAGGTAAGTCTTCATTGTACTTTAAATACACAAAACCAAAAAACAATAGACTGGGTAGAGTCAAAAAAATAATGACACCAGCTATAATTTTTATGATTTTTTTAGATTTCATTGTATAAAGTTATAACATTTAAACGGATTTGTCACACCTAAATTGTTTGGTCTAAAAACCTATAGCAGTATCATCTCCTCTTGGATCTGCTCCACCTTCCAATTGTCCGTTTTCTAAAATTAAAATTCCGTCCACTTTACCTAAAACTGGAGCATTTTCTTGATTAATCTTGTAGCCTTTAGCTTCGAGCTTTTGTATTAAATCTGACGAGAACGAATTTGGTTCCATTCTAATTTCATCTGGTAACCACTGATGATGAAACCTAGGTGCGTTTACCGCTTCTTGTATACTCATATCATATTCATGTACATTGAGTATAGTTTGTAAAACAGAAGTGATAATGGTAGAACCACCTGGTGTTCCTAAAGTCATATATAATTCACCTTTTTTCTCTACAATAGTTGGTGTCATAGAGCTTAACATACGTTTTTCAGATAGAATCGCATTAGCTTCTGCTCCGATGAGTCCATACACATTAGGGACGCCAGGTTTACTTGAAAAATCGTCCATTTCGTTATTAAGGAAGAAACCTAATTCTTGACTATATAATTTTGAACCAAAACCTGAATTTAGTGTTGTAGTTACTGCAATAGCATTACCAAATTGGTCGACAATAGAGTAGTGTGTGGTCTCGTTACTTTCTAAAATTTCCACTTTTCCGTGTGATACTTCCGTAGATGGAGTAGCTTGATAAAAAGAAAAATTAGACATTCTATTACTTAAATAATCAATACTTATTAATTCTTCTTGCGGAATACTAACAAAATCAGGATCACCCAAATAGAAACTTCTATCTGCATAAGCACGACGTTCTGCTTCGGTTATAACTTGAACAGATTTTAACGAGTTGTGTCCAAATTCATCCAATTGAAACGGTTCTATTTGTTTCATAATTTGAGCTAAGCAAATGCCACCACTGGAAGGTGGAGACATGGATATAATATTTAAATCGTCATATTTAAATGTAATGGGTGTGCGCCAAACAGCTTTATAATTGGCTAAATCTTCAACCGTTATAATACCACCATTTGCTTGAATACATGTTACTAAAGTTTCAGCCATATTCCCTTTGTAAAAAGCATCACGACCACCTTTCATTATCGCTTTTAATGTATTGGCTAGGTTGGGTTGTTTAATGGTATCTTTTGCTTTCCACTCTTTGCTAAATAAAATTGGGCTTGTATTCACCTCTAAAAAATCTTGACGTTTTTCGTCTAATACGTCTTGGTCTTTTTTTGTGATCACATAACCACGATTGGCTAGGTCTATCACAGGTTCCATAATCATTTCTATGGGTAAGCTTCCAAATGTTTTGTGTACTTCAAACAAACCAGCAATAGTTCCAGGTACACCAACTGCTAATCCACCTTTAGTGCTTAAATCCGGAATAACATTACCTAAACTGTCTAAATACATGTCTTTGGTTGCTAGTTTTGGTGCTTTTTCGCGATAATCTAATGCGCCAATGCTTCCATCTTTTAAGCGGTATACCATAAAGCCACCACCACCAATATTACCTGCATAAGGGTAGCAGACTGCTAATGCTAAATCTGTTGCGATCATCGCATCAAAAACATTACCGCCTTGTTTTAAAATGTCTGTACCAATTTTGGAGGCTTCCTCACGTGCAGATACAACCATTGCATTGTCTGTGACTAAACCTACTACTTTTTCATTTTTACAGCTGTAAAAAAGCATACAGATTAAAAAAAAGAATATTATCTGTCTCATTGTTTTAATTGTATTTCGGCTAGTTTAGTTTTAGAAAACTCAATTAACTCTTTAAAAAAACTGGTGAATTCTGCTTCAAATTCTTTATAAAATGTTTCCAATTCGTTGACAGCTAAATTCATTTGAGAACGGTTTTTAGTGCGTCTATTCATGCCTTCCAACACTTTTGTTATGCCTTCTATTGTAGCATAACTTAACAACCAATTATCTGCTAACATATGTGGTAGCATTTTTTGAATGCGTGGTGGCAAAATTTCAAAATTATCTTGTAGAGTATCATAGAAGTCATCAACATATTCTGCAAAAGGAATATCTGAATATTGCTCCCAGTTTTTAGCTAAAAAATGGTCGTATAAAATATCTACAATCACTCCAGCGTAGTGTCCATAATTTTTGTGTAATCGTTTAGTGCTTTTTCTAACGGTTGGATGCGCATCTGTAAACGTATCTATCTGACGATGAAGTAAAATACCAGTCTGAATGTCTTTAGGGTATTCTTTATATTTTTTACCTCTAATACCATCTGCAATAAAGTTGCCTATAGTTACCATTTTATTATTGTTGGAAAGATAAATGTGCGCTAGAAAATTCATCTCATAAATATATGTATTTTTAACCTGTAAATTTTATAATTTGAACAGATTACCCAACTTAGATGTTTTACGTTTTATACTAGCCAGTTTAGTGGTGTTTTTTCACTTACCGCAATTGTGTCGCAATCAAGGACTTCCGTATTTTTTGGAGGCGCCAATTTTTAATCGTGGGATTGAAGCAGTGTATATGTTTTTTGTGTTAAGCGGATTTTTAATCATAAAAATCATTTATAATGCCAAGCAAAGGGATGCTTTTTCTATTAAAAAGTTTTATATCAGACGTGTGTTACGAATTTTCCCTTTGTATTATTTAATTGTCATTTTTGGTTTTCTGTTTTATTGGGTATTTCTTCCAGAACTGGAAATTCCTTTTGAAAACAACTATGCTTTAAGCGAAGGTATTTTGCTTTCAATATTTTTTTTACCTAATATTTTTGCACAACTCTACATGCCAGGAGGAATCCTAGAAGTACTATGGTCTATTGGTATTGAAGAACAATTTTATATTGTGGTTGCTCCTTTACTTTTTATACTACCTAAGTATCGCTTATTACAGTATTTAATGCTTTTAACTACAGCTTATTTTATAATTTATCACCTAGAACCCTTTGACAATTTAAGGCGATTTATTATGGTGTTTTTCTTTTTGTTTTTTGGCGGAATTATAGCTGTGTTAGAAGAAAAAAAGCAATTAGAATTTTTAAAACGGTCAAAACTAGTACCATTAGTAATAGTCCTGTCAACAGTGCTATACTTTACAACCTCGATTTTTGAGTTTGAAACTTTAGCCTTTTTTAATTTGTTTACCATGGTTTTGTTTGGGTTGTTTATTCATACCATAGCACACAATAATTTTGGGGTAGAAATTAGAAGCAAAGCATTAAATTATTTAGGACAAATTTCCTATGGCATTTATATGTTTCATGTAATCGCATTAAACGCTGTAGTTTTCTTATTTTTGAAACTTCAAAAGCACGAGTTATTTAGCGATACTATAACTATTATTTTAATTTACTTATTAACTTTTGCAATTACCATTATACTGGCACATGTGTCTTATAAATATTACGAAACCTATTTTTTAAAATTAAAAAACAAATTTAGAGAATGACATTAATAAAATCTATATCAGGAATTAGAGGAACTATTGGCGGAACAGTTGGCGATAATCTAACACCAATTGACGCAGTTAAATTTGCATCTGCTTATGGTACCTGGCTAAAGCAACAACGTGACAAAACAGATTATAAAGTTGTTGTTGGTCGTGATGCACGTTTGTCTGGAGATATGATACAAAACTTAGTAATGAATACGTTGGTAGGCTTAGGTATTCATGTTGTAGATTTAGGATTGTCAACAACGCCAACAGTAGAAATTGCTGTGCCAATGGAGCACGCAGATGGAGGTATTATACTTACTGCTAGTCATAATCCAAAACAATGGAACGCTTTAAAGTTACTTAACGCGAAAGGTGAGTTTTTAGATGGAGCAGAAGGACAAAAAATTTTAGAAATAGCAGAATCTGATGCAATGACTTTTGCTGAAGTCGATAATTTAGGAAAAATCACTAAAAACGAAGCCTATATCGATTTACATATCGATGAAGTTTTAGAATTAGAATATGTTAATCAAAAAGCAATTGAAGCTGCAAATTTTAAAGTGGTGGTTGATGGTGTTAATAGTACTGGTGGAATAGCAATTCCGTTATTACTTGAACGCTTAGGTGTTGAAGCTGTAAAATTGTATTGTGACCCAACAGGTCATTTTCCGCATAATCCCGAGCCTTTAAAAGAGCATTTAGGAGATTTATCTAACGAAGTAAAAAAACACAATGCAGACTTTGGAATTGTTGTCGATCCAGACGTAGATAGACTTGCATTTATGGACGAAAATGGAGAGATGTTTGGAGAAGAATACACATTAGTTGCTTGTGCAGATTGGGTATTGAGTCAAAACCCAGGAAACACAGTTAGTAACATGAGCTCGACAAGAGCATTAAGAGATGTCACTGAAAAACATGGTGGAACTTATCAAGCATCAGCTGTAGGTGAAGTTAATGTGGTGACTTTAATGAAAAAAAATAATGCAGTGATTGGTGGTGAAGGTAATGGTGGAATTATTTATCCAGCTTCTCATTACGGTCGTGATGCTTTAGTTGGTGTGGCTTTATTTTTAAGCTTATTAGCAGATAAAAAAATGAGTGTAAGTGAGCTACGTAAAACCTACACAAGCTATTTTATGAGCAAAAAGAAAATCCAATTAACTCCAACTTTAGATGTAGATGCTATTTTAAAAGCAATGGAAGCAAAATATAGTAATGAAAATTTAACAACCATCGATGGTGTAAAAATAGATTTTGCAGAAAGTTGGGTGCACTTACGTAAAAGTAATACAGAACCAATTATTAGAATTTATACCGAAGCTAAAAGCCAAAACGAAGCAGATGCTTTAGCAGATAAAATTATTTCAGAAATCAAATACATTGCGAAAATTTAGTATTTTTAATCTGTAAATCAATGAGTTATGTACGTCACTAAAGCACAACGAACCAATAAATCTGAATTAGAAACTTATTTTTCTAAGTTTAGACAGCATATTGTGGGTATAGACCAAGAATTTGAATCACCTTACGGTATCAAGAAAATGGTATATACAGATTGGACAGCTTCTGGACGATTGTATAGACCTATAGAGGATAAATTGTTGAATCAATTTGGACCTTTTGTAGCTAATACACATACCGAAACTACTGTGTCTGGTACAGCAATGACAAATGCCTATCATAATGCAAGGCGTATTATTAAAGGACATGTTAATAGTAATGCAGATGATGTATTAATTGTTGCAGGAAACGGAATGACAAGTGTGGTCAATAAGTTTCAGCGAATTTTAGGATTAAAAGTACCTGAAAACTTACGAAAATTCACGAAAATCCCAGACGAAGTCCGTCCAGTGGTTTTTGTCACACATATGGAGCACCATTCTAATCACACCTCTTGGTTAGAAACTATGGCAAAAGTAGAAGTGATACCAGCTGGAGAGGATGGTTTGTTTAGTCTTGAAAATTTAAAAATTCTTTTAGAAAAACATAAAGATTGCCCTTTAAAAATTGCTTCTGTTATTGGTGGTAGTAATGTTACTGGTATCCAAACACCTTATCATCAAATTGCTAAAATAATGCATCAACATGGAGGAGTTTGCTTTGTAGATTTTGCTTGTTCTGCACCTTATGTAGACATTAATATGCATCCAGAAAATGAAGACGAAGCTTTAGATGCTATATTCTTTTCACCACACAAATTTTTAGGTGGACCAGGAACTTCTGGTGTTTTGGTGTTTAATAAAAAATTATATAAAAACATGATTCCAGATTGTCCAGGTGGTGGTACTGTAAGTTGGACAAATCCTTGGGGAGAACATAAGTACATCGATAATATTGAAGATAGAGAAGATGGTGGTACGCCTGGTTTTTTGCAAACCATTAAAACTGCTTTGGCTATTAAGCTGAAAGACCAAATGGGAGTAAAAAACATTTTAGATAGAGAACATGAATTAATCCACCAGATATTTGCAAATCTTGAAGATGTAGAAGGGATAAATATTTTAGCACCTACGCATAAAGACCGATTAGGAGTCGTATCTTTTTATATAGATGACTTACACTTTAATTTAGGTGTTAAGTTATTGAATGATAAATTTGGTGTCCAAACACGTGGTGGTTGTAGCTGTGCTGGTACTTATGGGCATTATTTGTTGCATGTAGATTATGAAAAATCACACTCGTTAACTTGCGAGATTTCAGCAGGAGATTTATCGCATAAACCAGGTTGGATTCGCATGTCCATTCATCCTACAACGACTTGTAACGAGATTGATTATGTCTGTGAGAGTATTCAGGCTTTAGCAAAACATCATAAAGAATGGGCTAAAGATTATGAATATAATAAAGCTAATAACGAGTTTATCCACAAAACCTTTGTACCTACTCAAGACGTAAGGGTTACTGATTGGTTTGAGTTATAAACGCAGCATTTATTTAAAATCCTCTGCAGTTTTACCACGATGCTTCCAACGTTTATGTGTCCATAAGTAATATTCTGGCGCTTCATAGATTTGTTGTTCAACTAACTTAAAAAAGGCATCAGTAATCTCGTAGTCTTTAAAATCATTTGGATTTTTAGCTAGAGTTGTAAAAGTCGTCTGGTAGTAGCCTCTTTTAATGCGTTTAACAGCAAAAAACACAACAGCCATATCTAATTGTTTCGCTAACAATTCGGCTCCTGTATGCACAGGTACATGTATTCCCATAAAATCTAACCAATGGTGTGCTTTCCAAGGTTTTGGGCTTTGATCTGATACAAATCCATTGATAGTTATATCACCTTTATCTTTTGCGTTTTTTAATGTTTCAAACGTATCTTTAGTAGTAATGAGAAAGGAGTTGTATTTGGCTCTAATCCGTTTTACTAATTTGTCAAAATATTTATTTCCAAGTTGCTTATACACAGCATACCCTTTGCTTTTTACGTGGTTTTGAAGAATAAAAATCCATTCCCAACTTCCATAATGTGCGCACATTAAAACAATACTTTTGTTATTATTTTCATGTTGGTGTATTTCATCAATATTAGAAAACGTCATTCGTTTCATCATTTGCGATTCAGATATGGTTAAAGATTTTATAGCTTCAACAACCATATCACATAAATGATGATAAAAACGTTTGGTTATGTGCTTGATTTCAGCTTCAGATTTTTCTGGAAACACTAAGTATAGATTCTCAACAACGGTTTTCTTTCTATAACCAATAACATAATAGATTAATACATATAATCCGTCCGAGAATGCATATAAAAGCCTAAATGGAAGGATAGAGACCAACCATAAAAAAGGATAAATTAAAATATAGGCTAAAAATTGCATGAATACTTATTAATTTTGCGAGAACAAATATATGTTATATTTGATTGAAACTTAAACTTGAAAATGGGTAATTTAGATATCATCACCATAATAATTATAGCAGCCAATGTTATTATTTCCTACAAAGGATTTGAAGATTTTGAATTTTTTGATAAATACAAATTTAATGTTGGTGCTATTAAAAGAGGAGAGCAAATTAGGATTTTTAGTTCTGGATTTTTGCATGTAAATCCGCAACATTTGTTATTTAACATGATTACACTATACTTTTTTGCGTGGATGGTTATTAGACAAGTGGGTGAAACTAAATTTGTAATTATTTATGTAGTTAGCTTATTATCAGGTAGTTTGCTATCCTTGGTATTTAATAAAGACAATTACCATTATAGTGCAGTAGGAGCAAGTGGAGCAGTAATGGGTATTATTTATTCTGCAATTTTATTTGATCCATGGATGGAAATAAATTTTATTATTCCTGGTTGGTTATTTGGTATAGGTTATTTATTGTATTCTATTTACGGAATGAAAAAACAAATAGGCAATATTGGTCACGATGCCCATTTTGGAGGTGCTGTAGGTGGTTATGCGACCACTTTAATACTCGCACCAATATTATTAGAACGCGATTTAAAAATGGTATTAATATTAGCTATACCAATAGTGGTACTATTTGTAATGCAAAAATTAGGTAAAATCTAATTCTCTAAGATTTCAGCCACTTTATTTTCTAGTGCTTGACCACGTAGGTTTTTAGCTATAATTTTTCCGTCTCCATCTAAAATATATGTAGCAGGAATGGAGCGTACACCATAAGTTTGTGCAATAGGTTCTTGCCATCCTTGAAGATTAGAGAGGTGTTTCCATGTTAACTTATCTTGTTTGATAGCATTTAACCAACGATTTTTTTGACCTGCTTTGTCTAGTGATATTCCAACAATTTCTAAACCTTTATCATGGTACTTATCATACATCTTAACCACATTAGGGTTTTCTCTTCGACAAGGTCCACACCAACTAGCCCAAAAGTCTAGAATAATAATTTTAGCGTTTATATCTCCTAAGGATAAGTCTGTGCCTTCTGGTGTTTTAGCTGTAAAGGTGGGCGCATAGTCGCCAATATTTGTTCCAAAAACTAATGGTTTTTGAGGTTCTTGTTTACAAGAACTACTAAAAATAGCTATACATAAAAGTAAGATAAATGGTCTCATGGTTGTAATTATTTATCACAAATATAAAATATAAAAAATGAATAATTTATGACTATTTTTGCATCATGATTTATAACGATACTATTGTAGCATTAGCAACCGCTTCCGGAGCAGGTGCTGTAGCCATTATTAGATTATCTGGTAAAGATGCTATAGCAATTGCTGATGGATGTTTTGAATCTGTTAAAAATAATAAATCGCTTGTAAAACAAAACACGCATACCATTCATTTGGGTCATATTGTTGAAGATAAAAGGACTTTAGATCAAGTATTGGTGTCTGTATTTAAAAACCCCAATTCTTATACTGGTGAAGATGTTGTTGAAGTATCTTGTCATGGGTCAATTTATATACAGCAAGAAATTATACAGTTATTTCTTCGTAAAGGTTGCCGAATGGCTAATCCAGGTGAATTTACCCTTCGTGCGTTTTTAAATGGAAAGCTAGACTTAAGTCAAGCTGAAGCTGTAGCAGATGTCATAGCTAGTGATAATGAAGCGTCACATCAAATTGCCATGCAGCAAATGCGTGGTGGTTTTTCTAGTGAAATCGCAAAACTACGTGAGGAATTGATGAATTTTGCCTCATTAATCGAGCTAGAATTGGATTTTGCAGAAGAAGATGTCGAGTTTGCGGATAGAAGTCAGTTTAAAGCATTGGTTACACGTATTTCATTTGTATTAAAACGTTTAATAGACAGTTTTGCAGTAGGTAATGTTATTAAAAACGGAATTCCAGTAGCGATAGTTGGAGAGCCTAATGTTGGAAAATCTACGTTACTGAATGCCCTGTTAAATGAAGAACGCGCTATTGTTAGTGATATTGCAGGAACCACTAGAGATACCATAGAAGACGAATTAGTCATTGAAGGTATTGGTTTTAGATTTATTGATACAGCAGGAATTAGAGATACCAAAGATGTTGTTGAAAGTATCGGGATAAAAAAGACATTTGAAAAAATTGAACAAGCACAAGTCGTCGTTTTACTTTTCTCTGCAGAAGAATTTAAAGAAGAAAGTCAGCGATTAAAAGTAGAAATAGAGAAAATAAAAAATCGTTTTCCGCTCAAGCCAATGCTTATCATTGCTAATAAAATTGATAAGTTAAATGATGCTGAAAAGCTAGTGCTTACCTCTCAATTTGAAAGTATTCACATGTTATCTGCTAAGACAGGAATAGGCGTTGACACCTTAAAAGAAAAATTAATTGGTTTTGTTAACACAGGTGCATTGCGTAATAATGAAACTATTGTTACTAATACGCGTCATTACGATTCGCTTCTAAAAGCTTCAGAAGAGATTGAAAAAGTCAAACATGGTTTAGAAACCGGTTTGTCGGGAGATTTATTAGCAATAGACATCAGACAAGCCTTGTATCATTTTGGAGAAATAACTGGAGAGATTACTAGTGATGACTTATTAGGTAATATTTTTGCTAATTTTTGTATCGGGAAGTAATTTTACTTCTGTATAGTTTAAAATCTTAATTTAAATAAACCATACAAAGTTGTATATTGCTACATGCTTAATACTAAACTTACTTATTGGTTAAAACTAAGTAAAACCTTATTTATTATAGGGTTTTGTATGAATATCCAAGCTCTATTAGCACAAGATTTACCACCAATACAATACTATTCCCCCAAACAATATAATGCAGAGAACCAAAATTGGGCAATTTCTCAGAGTAATAATAAGTATATTTATGTAGCCAACTCTAAAGGACTTTTAGAGTTTAATGGTGCAGGTTGGACGTTGTATCCTTCTCCCAATCAAACTATAGTAAGATCAGTTAAAGTTGTAGATGATAAAATTTACACAGGTAGCTATATGGAATTTGGATACTGGTCAAAAACTAATATAGGAGATCTTAAATACACGTCGCTCTCAGAAAAAATTAGAGAGTCATTATTAGAAGATGAACAATTTTGGAACATCACTAGCTTGGATGATTGGTTACTATTTCAGTCCTTAAACCGTATTTACATCTACAATTTTAAAACCGATTCCTTCAAGATTATTGATTCTGAAAGAGGTATTACTAAAATGTTTAAAGTTGATAATACAATTTATTATCAGGACATTAATAAGGGATTATTAAAACTAGAAAATGGTGAATCTAAAACCATAATTGATGCATCCGTTGTATCTGACAAAATTATTGTAGGTGTATATCTATTAAATTATAAGCTTCAAATTGTTACCCAAGAGCATGGTATATTTAGTTTAGATAATAATGGATTGCAAGAATGGTCAAAAAAAATAAATACCAAGCTTGTTAATTATTCTGTTTATAGTAGTCGTCAGTTAAAAGATGGAAGCTTACTCTTAGGGACTATTTCTAATGGCATGCTTCAAATATCCACTAATGCTGAAATTATTCAAAAAATTAGCCAAGCTGATGGTCTAGGAAATAACACTGTACTCTCCGTATTTGAGGACATTGAGAATAATATATGGCTAGCTTTAGACAATGGTATTAATTGTATTAATATAAACTCGCCTTTTAAAATATTTAATGACGATAATGGAATGTTAGGTACGGTTTATACCTCTGTTATTTTTGATAATATACTGTATTTAGGGACAAATCAAGGATTATTTTATAAGCACGAAAACGAATCTACTTTTAAAGCTGTTAATGGCATTAAAGGTCAAGTTTGGAAATTAAAAATTATTAATGATATATTATTTTGTGGTCATAACTCAGGAACTTTTACAATAAAAGACAACATTGCTACTCAAATAGCTAATATTGACGGAACTTGGGATTTACTTCCCATTAAAAATAATCCAAACTTATTGTTACAAGGGAATTATAACGGATTAAATGTTTTAGAAAACAGTAATGGCTCATGGAAATTTAGAAATAAAATTGAAGGATTTGATAACTCGTCTAGGTTTTTTGTATTCTCGTCAGACAATGAGATTTTAGTCAATCACGAGTATAAAGGCGTGTTTAAAATACAGGTGGATACAGATTTAAGACGTGCTTTGAAAGTGTCTAAAATTGAAGGTTTAGAAAAAGGGCTTTTTTCATCTTTGACAGAGTATAATGATGAGATTTATTATGCTACAGAACAGGGTATATTTAAAAAACTTAAGCAAGAACAAACATTTGTTAAAGATTCAATTTTAAGTGAGTTGTTTGTGTCACAAGGCTATTCCTCTGGCAAACTAATAACAAATAAAAGTACCAATACATTATGGATTGTTACCCAAAAGGGAATTAACTACATTAGTCCTGGAAAGCTAAGTAAAATACCAAATATCACGTTTATAGCTTTACCAAATTCTTTAAGAGAGGGATTGTCAGGATATGAAAGTGTTTTTAACCTTAAGCCTAATGTCTATTTATTCGGTACATCAAAAGGGTACATCGTATTAGATGTTTCAAAGATTATACCCAAATCGTATGACGTTTACATAAATTCATTGAATAAATCTCCATTACAGACTAAAACTTCATTGGTAAACTTACAAGAGGTACAAACTTTAACTAATAAAGAAAATAATTTGGCGTTTACTTATAGTGTTGCGGAATATGATAAATATTTAGAAGCAGAATATTCTCATAAATTAGAGGGGTTATATAATAATTGGAGTTCGTGGAGTACAGAAGCAAATGTGCTTTACAAAAATCTTCCTCATGGTGATTATACCTTTAGAGTTAAAGCTAGAGTGGGAGGTGAAAATCTTAAAGATGAGGCAATTTATTCATTTTCAATTGCCAAACCATGGTATCTGTCCAATATAATGGTTGCTATCTACTTCTTAGCAGCATGTATCGCATTGTTACTCATCAATTATTTTTACAAGCTATATTATAGAAAGCAAAAAGAAAAGCTAGTGCAAAAATCCAATCGAGAATTAGAAATGAAGGATTTAGAAACTAAACAGCAGTTAATGGCTTTAAACAACGATAAATTAAGGCAAGAAATAGAAAGTAAAAACAGAGAGTTAGCTATTTCTACCATGAGTTTAATAAAAAAGAACGAGTTTTTAAATACCATTAAAAGCGAGTTAAATGATAAAGTAAAAGACACAAATTTGAAGTCAGTTATTAAAATTATAGATAAGAATATTAACAACAAAGACGATTGGAATCTATTTGAAGAAGCCTTCAATAATGCAGATAAAGATTTTCTAAAGAAGGTAAAATCTAAACACCCTTCTCTGACATCTAACGATTTAAGATTATGTGCTTATCTAAGGCTTAACTTGTCTTCCAAAGAAATTGCTCCATTACTAAATATATCTCCAAGAAGTGTAGAAGTTAAACGATATCGATTGCGTAAAAAGATGGAGTTAGCACATGATGTAAATTTAACTGATTATATATTAAGTATTTAAAAACAATACAATTGTTAATTTAACCCATACATTACCACAACAATTTAAAACATTCATTTTTTCTTAGTGTTTTTAAATAGTGTCTTATGCTAGTTAAATATGGATTTCATCACTATTTCACTCTTTTTTTTGTAATGTATATTATTTGTAGCGGTTGTTTTTATCAAATTAACAGAATAACTTAATAAATTTGACAAAAGCATAAAAACAGCCAAACATGAAAAAAACTTTTTTCTCTTTTTTGTTATTAATTTTTACTCTATCTGCTTTTGCACAAGAGTATACAATAACAGGAAATGTAACTAGTGAACAAGACGGTTTACCTATACCTACGGTTAACATTATAGTCAAAAACACATCCAATGGAGTTACTACAGATTTTGATGGAAATTACTCTATTAATAATGTACCTCAAAACGCAACTTTAGTTTTTTCTTACGTAGGTTATACTACAAAAGAGGTTGTCGTAACTAACGGTAACCCAATTAACGTTGCATTATCTGAAGATGTAGAAGCTCTAGAGGAGGTTATTGTAATAGGATATGGATCCCAGAAAAGAAAAGAGGTTACAGGTGCAGTATCTGTTGTAAGTTCTCAAACTTTAGACGAAATTAAACCAATTAAAGTAGAGCAGGCTCTTCAAGGAACTGTGTCTGGAGTTAATGTAACAACCCAAGGTGGTGCGCCAGGAGCTGGATTAGATATTCGTATTAGAGGTATTTCTACTAATGGAGCAAATGGACCATTAGTGATTATAGATGGATACCAAGGTAGTTTAGATATATTAAACCCAAACGACATTGATACTATTACAGTATTAAAAGATGCGCAAGCTGCAATTTATGGTACTGTTGGTGCCAATGGTGTAGTTTTAATTACTACTAAAAGTGGTAGAAAAAATCAAGCACCAAAAGTGTCATTTAACTCGTATACTGGATTTCAAGAAACCACAAGAGAATTACCATTACTTAATGCAACAGAATATGCTTTATTATTAAATGAAGCTTATGCAGCTGGTGGACAAAACTTACCTTATCCTAATGTTTCAGGATTAGGTGAAGGAACAGACTGGCAAGGTGAAGTATTCAATAACAATGTACCAATTATTAATCATGATTTTAGCGTTTCTGGAGGATCAGAAAAAATTACATATGCTATAAGTGGATCACATTTATACCAACAAGGTATTATTGCACCAAAAAAGACAGATTTTAGACGTAATACCGCACGTTTAGCATTAGGAGCTGACATCAGCGATAAAATTAATGTTAAAGCTAATGTGATATATACATATTTAGATAGAGATGCTATTAATGATAGTGGTTTAGGATCAGTTTTATTTAACGCCATTAATACACCTGCTACATTGTCTGCGTTTGATGATAACGGTAATTTTACTTTAGTACCAAGTACACCAGGATTAGGTATCGAAATTATAAATCCATTAGCGCAAATTGATAATACATTTAATGATTACGATTTAAGAAAATTAAATGGTACAGTTGCATTAGAGTATGATGTACTTAAAAATGTAAAATTGACTAGTAGAATAGGTTTTAACACAAGTAATAGCGAAGGTAAAAGCTTTGCAAAACAAGTAGATTACGGTGGAAAAGTGTTTGATGTACCAAGAAGTAGTGTATCACAAAATGCTATCAATGATAATAATTACTCATTAGATATATTCGGAACTTATAATAACACATTTGCTGATGCACATAAAATTGATTTTACGGTTGGTACAACTGTATTTAAAGAATTTGGTAACGGGTTATTTGCAACAGGTTATGATGTTCCAAACAACTCATGGGAGTTTGCAGATATTGCTTTAGCTGAAGGGATTAGTGAAGCAAGAGATGTTGGATCCTATGCTTATGACGAAAGACGATTATCGTTTTTCTCTCGTTTACAATATGATTATAAAGGTAAATATTTATTTTCTGCAATGTTAAGACGCGATTTATCTACTAAATTTGGACCAAACAATCGTGTGGCTTATTTCCCATCGGTTACAGCTGGTTGGGTTGTGTCAGACGAAACTTTCCTAGAAAACTCAAATACTTTAAGCTTTTTAAAATTAAGAGCTAGTTATGGTATTTTAGGTAATGACCAAATACCAAGTAACGGTTTTGCAAGTTTATTAAGTGGTGAAGCAACTTATGTGTTTGATGGTGCTTTAGTCAATGGACAAGCATTAGGTGTTTTAGCAAATCCAGATTTACAATGGGAGGAAGCTAAAAAGTTTGACGTTGGTTTAGACTTAAGACTGTTAAACGATAAATTAGATATTACCGCAGATTATTTTGTTAATACGCGTGACAATTTATTAATTTCAAATATTTCTACTTCAGGTATTACTGGTACATCTGCTCCAGGTAGTGGATCACCAACGGTAAATGCTGGTAAAGTAGAAAATAAAGGGATTGAATTAGCAATAAACTATAAAGATCAATTATCAGACAATTTAAACTTTAGCATTAATTATAATGTAACTTCACTACAAAACGAAGTTTTAGAAGTTAATAACAGTACTGGATTTTTAGAAGGTGGCGGATTTGGTGTCGGTCAACCTGCTCCATCAAGAATGGAAGTAGGACAGCCAATTGGTTATTTTTACGGATTACAAACAGATGGAATTTTCCAAAACCAAGCAGAGGTAGACGCTCATCCATCTCAATCCGCTTTGGGTGCAACTGCTGCTCCTGGAGACATCAGATATGTAGATGCTAATGGTGATGGAGTTATTAATTTTGACGACAGAACTAATATTGGAGATCCTATTCCAGATGTAACAATGGGACTTAACTTAAGTTTAAACTATAAAAACTTTGATTTTGTGTTATACACGTTTGCTTCTTTAGGAAACGATATGGTGCGTAATTACGAACGTACGTTATCCGATGCTAACAAATTAAATTATGTATTGGATAGATGGACAGGAGAAGGAACTAGTAATACTGTACCAAGAGTAACTACTGGTGCAACTAGTAATAACGTATTCTCTGAGTTTTTTGTTGAGGATGCATCATTTGTTAGAATTCAAAATCTACAATTAGGATATAGCTTACCTGACGAATTTATTAATAAATTAGGGATATCTAAACTAAGAATTTACACTGCAGTTAATAACTTATATACATTTACTAAATATAAAGGTTATGATCCTGGCGCTTCAAGTGGAGCACCAATTGGTGGTGGTATAGACGCTGGTTTTTATCCAATACCTAGAACATATATCTTAGGACTTAATCTTAACTTTTAATTATAAAGACTATGAAAAATATAAAATACATAATAGCGTCATTAGCTCTTTTAATTACTATTGCTTGTACAGATGATTTTATTGATCGTGATACTGTATATTCAATTGATTCTGAAAATTATTTCAATTCAGAAAGTGATTATTATAATGCATTAATTGGTGCTTACGATTTATTGCAATCAAGTTACGTTAATGTACTTCTTGGAGAAATTGCGTCAAACAACACATTATGTGGAGGTGAAAGTGCAACAGATGTTATTGGTTTTCAACAAATCGATGATATGATTCACACACCAGTAAACAGTAATTTAAAAGACGTTTGGAATTGGATGTTTGCTGGTGTAAACAGAGCAAACTATATCATGGAGTTTCAGGACAAAACAAACTTTCCTGGAAAAGAAATCATAATTGCAGAAACACGCTTTTTAAGAGCTTACTATTATTTTGAACTTGTTAAATGGTTTGGACCAGTGCCACTTAAAGAGACACGTTTTGAATTAGGAGATGAAACCTCTATCCCAAGAGCTCCTGTGTCACAAGTTTATGCATTAATTGAAGCAGATTTACAATATGCAGTAGATAATTTAGATTATACAGCTCCTCAAGTTGGTCGTGTAACAAAAGGAGCAGCTCAAGCTTTGCTTGGTAAAGCTTATTTATATCAAGATAAATTTTCTCCAGCAGCTTCAATTTTAGAAACTTTAATATTAGAAGGACCTTACGATTTAGTAACAGATTACGATACCATTTTTGAAAATGAAGGAGAAAACGGAATTGAATCTGTTTTTGAAGTTCAATACACAGATGTAGAAGGTGCTGGATTTGGATGTTTACAATGTAGCGAAGGTAATGTCGCAGTTGGGTTTAGTGGTGTTAGAAATTACAATGGACCATTATTCACCTCTGGATTCAGTTTTAATGTGCCTACACAAGACGTAGTGGACGAATTTGAGCCAGGAGATAACAGAAAAGACGTTGCAATTTTAGATATCGAAGCATGGGCAACATCAACAGGTGCTAGTTTTGGAACAGGATATGAACATACAGGATATTTTAACAGAAAATATCTTCCACGTGTAAGAAGTTCACAAGCACAAGGTGATTTGAATCTTACAAATCCTAACAATTATAGAGCTATTCGTTTTGCAGATGTTTTATTAATGGCAGCAGAAGCCTTTAATAGAGGAGATATAGACGACACTAAAGCACAAAACTTTTTAAACAGAGTTAGAGAGCGTGCTTTTGGAAACACATCAAATAATATATCCTTAACAGGAACAGCACTTACTAACGCCATCTATCATGAGCGTCGTGTAGAGCTAGTTGGAGAAGGACATCACTTTTTTGATTTAGTTAGAACAGGTAGAGGTACTCAAATACCAGGATTTACGCCTAATAAAAATGAATTATTCCCAATTCCAATTGAAGAAATTCAATTCTCTAACGGAAATTGGCAACAAAACCCAGGATATTAATTAAAAAAAAGAAAAATGAAAAATTTAAAGTACATTGTATCTACTCTTTTTGCTGCACTAGTGATTTTTGCTTGTGTGCAAGATGATGACAATACACCAGACACAAATGCTATCACTTCACCAGTGAATGTATCTGCTTTAGTAACTGTAACTCAAGACAACACAGGATTGGTTACAATTACTCCTTTAGGAGAAGGTGTGGTAAGCTTTCAAGTTAATTATGGAGATGGTTCAGATTTATCTGAAGTGTTAAACCCAGGAGAAAGTACCCAGCACATTTATGAAGAAGGAACTTACAATGCTATTATTGTTGCTACTGGACTAAACGGTAAAACAACAACAGCTACACAAGAAGTGGTTGTATCTTTTCAAGCACCACAAAATCTAGTGGTAACTATTGAAAACGATGATACGATTTCTAAACAAGTCAATATTGATGCAGATGCAGAGTTTGCTTTGTATTACGAAATCAATTTTGGAGATGGAAGCGAAGTAGTGATGACAAATTTTGACGAGCCTTACAGCTATCAATATACAGATGCTGGTATTTATACAATTACAGTAACTGCTTTTAGTGCAGGAACAGAAACGACAGTTTATACAGAAGATTTTGAAGTTACAGCAATTTTACAACCTATAGCTGCAGCAACAGTACCTCCAGCAAGAGCTCCTAGTGATGTAGTTTCAATTTATTCTAATGCATACACTAATATTGCAAACTCAGATTTTTATCCAAATTGGGGACAAACTACAACATTTGTAGAGTTTGATTTAGCAGGAGACACTTCATTACAATACAGTAATTTAAATTATCAAGGTATTCAGTATGGAGAAGCAGTAGATGTTTCAGCTATGGAATTTTTACACATTGATGTTTGGACAGCAGAAGATGCAGACTTACAAGTATTTCCTATTAGTTTATCTTCAGGAGAGCAACAAGTAACAGTATCTTTAATTGCTAATCAATGGAATAGTTTTGATATTCCAATTTCAGATTATACAGACCAAGGATTATCAATGAATGATATTCACCAATTCAAATTTGTTGGTTCAGGAACTGTTTTTATTGATAATTTATATTATTATAAAGAAGCAACAGCACCATCTAATTTAACTGGAACATGGAGATTGGCTTCAGAAGCAGGAGCTCTAGGTGTAGGTCCTGCAGTAGGAGATACGTCTTGGTGGAACTGTGATGATGTTTGTGTAGCTGACAGAGCATGTTACTATGATGATACTTATGTTTTTAATGCAGACGGAACATTTAGTAATGTTTTAGGAGCAGATAGCTGGATTGAAGGTTGGCAAGGTGGAAGTGATTCATGTGGTGCACCAGTTGCTCCTCATGATGGATCTAACCCAGCAACTTATACTTTTAATCAAACAGCAGGAACAGTTACACTAAACGGAACTGGTGCTTATTTAGGTTTAGCTAAAGCTAATAACCAAGGTGAATTACCAAATGTATCAGTACCAAGTTCAATTACTTACAATGTATCATTCGTTGATGCTAATACTATGAATGTTAACATTGAATCTGGAGCAGGAGTATTTTGGCAATATAAATTAGTTAGAGATGGAGCAGCTCCTTCACCATTAGCTGGTACTTGGCAAATGGCTAACGAAGCTGGTGCTTTAGGCGTTGGTCCTGCAGCAGGAGACACATCATGGTGGAATTGTGATGATGTTTGTGTAGCAGATAGAGCATGTTATTATGACGATACTTTTGTTTTCGGAACAGATGGTTCTTTTACTAATGTTTTAGGAGCTGATTCTTGGATCGAAGGATGGCAAGGTGGTTCTGACGCATGTGGTACTCCAGTTGCACCTTACGATGGTTCAGCATCTGCAACATATACTTATGATTCAGGCGCAAATACAGTTACCATCAATGGTACAGGAGCTTACATAGGAATACCTAAGGCTAACAATCAAGGTGAGTTACCTAACGTATCAGTACCTTCTTCAATAACTTACAATGTAACCTTTATAGATAGTAATACTATAAACGTAAGTATTGAAGCTGGCGCAGGAGTATTCTGGCAATATAAGCTTGTTAAGCTTTAATCTATAAAATGAAAAAGATGAAAAATATATTAAAAATAGTTAGCATATTGGTTTTGACAGTTCTATTTGTAAACTGTCAAGATGACGAAGCTAATTTTGGAGACATTGTAGCTCCAAATGATTTAACCATCACTGCAGAAATAGTTGGTGTAGATGCTACTAATCCTAATGGAGATGGTAGCGGATTAGTAGTTTTAAAAGCTACAGCTAATAACGCTATTTCTTATGATTTTGATTTTGGAGATGGTTTAAGTGAAGTAGTTCCTTCTGGTGAAGTAACACACAGATTTAGTTTAGTTGGTCTTAATACCTACAATGTTGTTGTTAATGCAATAGGCTCTGGTGGTAATAAAACTAGCGGATCAATTACAATAGACGTCTTTAGTTCTTTTGATGATTTGGATGCTAAACAATTACTAACAGGAGGAGCAGGAAGCTCTAAAACATGGTATTGGGCAGCAGAAGAAATAGGACACCTAGGTGTTGGACCTGCAAATGGTAGTATTGGAGACGGGTTTTGGTATCCACAATGGTATGCAGCACAACCTTTTGAAAAAGCAGGTTCTGCAGAAAGTGAATGTATATATACTGATCAATTGATTTTTTCTTTGGATGCTAATAACCAATTAAGCTATCAATTAGATAACAATGGGCAAACCTATTTTAATGGTGCTTACGAGTCTGTTGTAGGCGGTTCAGCAGGATATGACTTCTGTTATGATTACGATACATCTGGTACAAGTTTAGTGTCTTTAGCACCTACATCTGTAGATTGGAGCGTTGTTCCTGATCCTGCATTTATGTCTAGAGGTACGGTTATGAACTTTTCTGATGGTAACTTTATGGGTTACTATGTAGGAACTTCTAGTTATGAAATAATAGAGCTCACAGAGTCTATTATGAGAGTTAGGTGTATTGATTTAAATAATACTGATTTAGCTTGGTACCACACATTTACAACTCAAGAGCCATCACAAGGACTTGAAACAATCTATACTAATTTAGTTTGGTCTGACGAGTTTGATACAGACGGAGCACCTAATCCAGCAAATTGGACCTATGATTTAGGTGCCAGTGGATGGGGAAATCAAGAAGTACAAAACTATACAAACAATTTAGAAAATGCAGAAGTAGCTAATGGTATGCTAAAAATTACAGCTAAAGCAGCTGGTAGCGGTTATACATCAGCACGTCTTAAATCTGAGGGATTATATGAATTTACGTATGGTCGTGTAGAAGTAAGAGCAAAACTTCCAACAGGAGGTGGAACTTGGCCTGCAATTTGGATGTTAGGAGCAGATTACCAAACTAACACTTGGCCAGCTTGTGGTGAAATCGATATTATGGAACATGTTGGTAACAATCAAAATACCATTTACGGTACCTTACATTATCCTGAAGCTTTTGGAGGTAATGCAGATGGAAGTGAAACAACAGTAGATACTGCTTCAACGGAGTTTCATAATTACACGGTTGAGTGGACACCTGATGTTATCAAGATAGTTGTTGATGATATGGTTTATCACACATTTGCCAACACTGCAGCAACTCCATTTAATAGTGACTTTTTCTTAATCCTTAACATAGCAATGGGTGGAACATTTGGAGGTAATATAGATCCTGCATTCACTGAGTCATCTATGGAAATTGACTATGTTAGAGTATACCAATAAATGAAATTAAATAAGTATTGTATATTAGTCTTAGCAGGTCTTCTCATTATTTCATGCAAAACAAATAATGAGAACGACTTAGCTTTAAACGACATTAAAACGTCTAAAACCTTATCTATAGAAGATAAAGTCGATGCTTTATTAGCAAAAATGACCTTAGAAGAAAAAATAGGTCAGATGAATCAATATAATGGTTTCTGGGATGTTACAGGACCAGTGCCAAAAGATGGTGATCAAGCTAAAAAGTATGATCATCTACGTAAAGGTTATGTTGGCTCAATGCTAAATGTTAGAGGTGTAAAAGATGTTAGAGCTGTCCAGAAAATAGCTGTAGAAGAAACACGTCTTGGTATTCCTTTAATTATTGGTTTTGATGTCATTCATGGTTATGAAACTTTAAGCCCTATTCCACTTGCCGAATCTGCAAGTTGGGATTTGGAAGCTATTAAAACTTCTGCTCAAATTGCTGCAAAAGAGTCTTCTGCTGCAGGAATTAACTGGACTTTTGCACCAATGGTTGATATCTCAAGGGACGCACGTTGGGGACGCGTAATGGAAGGTGCAGGAGAAGATACTTACTTAGGTTCAAAAATAGCAGTTGCAAGAGTTAATGGATTTCAAAGTGACGATTTATCCTCTCATAATTCAATTGCTGCTTGTGCAAAGCATTTTGCAGCTTACGGATTTGCAGAGTCAGGTCGCGATTATAATACTGCAGATGTTGGTACTTCAACATTAAATAATATTATTTTACCTCCTTTTAAAGCAGCAAAAGACGCTGGTGTTAGAACATTCATGAACTCTTTCAACGAATTAAACGGAATTCCTGCAACAGGAGATAAATATTTACAACGTGACATCTTAAAAGAACAATGGGGTTTTGACGGATTTGTGGTGTCAGATTGGGGATCTATAACAGAAATGATTGTTCATGGTCATGCAAAAAACGGTAAACACGCAGCAGAAATAGCAGCAAACGCTGGTTCTGACATGGACATGGAGTCTTATTTATATGTCGAAGAATTAGCAGGTTTAGTTAAAGAAGGCAAAGTAGATGAAAAACTTATTGATGATGCTGCTAGACGTATATTAAGAGTCAAGTTTGAATTGGGATTATTTGATGATCCTTACAAATACTTAGATGAAGCTCGTGAAAAAGAAGTCATTGGAAGTCAAGAAATTCACGACGCTGCATTAGATATGGCTAAAAAATCTATTGTACTTCTTAAAAATGAAAACAATTTATTACCTCTAAAAAAAGAAGGACAAAAAATTGCTTTAATCGGTGCTTTAGCTGCAGATAAAACAAGTCCTTTAGGAAGTTGGCGTATTGCTGCAAAAGATAATACAGCAGTTTCTGTTTTAGAAGGTTTAAACCAATATACTGGTAATACAGTGACTTACGCAAAAGGTGCTGATGTATCTATAGGTAAAGAAGAATTTGCTTTCGAAATAAAGGTAAACACGTCAGATAGAAGTGGATTTAATAAGGCTATACAAACAGCTAAACAAGCGGATGTTGTTGTTATGGTTTTAGGCGAACATGGTTTTATGAGTGGAGAAGGAAGAAGTAGAACAGAGTTAGGTTTACCAGGAGTACAGCAAGAGTTATTAGAAGCAGTGTATAAAGTTAATAAAAACATAGTTTTAGTATTAAATAATGGACGACCACTAACTATTACTTGGGCTGATGAAAATATACCTGCAATTGTAGAAGCTTGGCAATTAGGTACCCAAAGTGGTAACGCAATTGCTCAAGTTTTGTACGGAGATTATAATCCAAGTGGAAAACTTCCAATGACGTTTCCTAGACGCGTTGGTCAAGTTCCTATTTACTACAATTACAAAAACACTGGAAGACCTGTTTTACCTGGTAAAGATGTCGTATTCTGGTCGCATTTTCAAGATGAAAAAAATGATCCTCTTTACGTATTTGGTCATGGACTAAGCTATACAAGTTTCAATTATTCAAATTTAAAAGTTGATAATACTTACTCTAATAACGGAAAAGTCATAGTTTCAGTAGACCTTACCAATTCTGGTAAAGTAAAAGGTAAAGAAGTGGTTCAATTGTATATCAGAGATTTATATGCTAGTATCACTAGACCTATAAAAGAATTAAAAGGTTTTGAATTAGTAGAATTGGAGCCAGGAGAAACTAAAACTATCCAGTTAACTCTGTCTAAAGAAGAACTAGGTTTTTTCAATAATCAAGGCGAATTTATTGTTGAAAACGGAAGTTTTGAAGTCTATGTAGGTGGAAGTTCTAAAACATCATTAAAAGCTGAATTTACCCTATAATGAAACAACTAATCTACATTTTTTTAGTTTTTACTCTTATATCATGTGATACAAAAACTGATAAAAAAGAGATTTATTTTGAAGATAACTTTGAAGGTGTAGAATTAAATCAAGAGAATTGGAATTACGAACTAGGTGATGGTTGTCCAAACTTATGTGGTTGGGGAAATAACGAAAGACAAATTTATACTAAAGAAAATGTTAGCTTAATGCATGGAAATTTAGTAATCAAAGCCACCAAAGACAGCACTAATTATTATTCAGGTAGAATTACTACTAAAGATAAAATAGAGTTTCAATACGGAACTGTAGAAGTTAAAGCAAAATTACCACAAGGAGCAGGTTTATGGCCAGCAATATGGATGTTGGGTAATGATATTGACACCAATACTTGGCCTGCATGTGGAGAAATTGATATAATGGAATACGTTGGTAAAGCACCACATCAAATTCACACAACATTACACACTCCTGATAGCTATGGACAATCAAAAAACACAAAAATATCTATAATAGATACCATTGAAGATGGGTTTCATGTATATAAAACTAAATGGACTAAAGACACCATTACATTTTATATCGATGATAATTTAGTTTACACATTTTCACCAGAAATAAAAAATGATAAAACTTGGCCTTTTGATAAGCCTTTTTATATCATTTTAAACCTAGCAATAGGTGGGAACTTTGGAGGTCCAGAAGTGGATGATTCCATATTTCCTCAAGAGTTTATCATTGATTACGTAAAAGTATCAAGCTCTGATTAATTAATTCATTTAAAACAATTATTATGAAAAAAATTACTTTTTTATTATTCATGTTAACAGCAAGCTTTGGGTTTTCTCAAGCTCCAACTGTTGATCCAACTACACCTCCTGCAAGAGATGCTGCAGATGTAGTATCCATATTTAGTGGAGAATACTCTAATATTGCAGGTGCTGATTATAATCCTAATTGGGGACAATCTGGATTTGGTTCTGCAGACACTGCTTACCAACCTACAGGAGCAGGTGGATCCGGAAATGTTGTGTTAGCTTATCCAAATTTAAATTATCAAGGAATTGATTATAATGGAGCGCAAAATGTTTCAGCAATGGAATTTTTACATGTCGATATTTGGACAGATGGTGTTGCTCCAAATATTTATATTATTAGTCCTGGTCCTGTTGAAACAGCTTATGCAATTCCAAATGTTTCTGGTTCTTGGCAAAGCATAGATATACCATTATCTAGTTTTAGTCCTGTAGATTTAACCAACGTTATACAATTTAAGTTTGATGGTGGTACTGGTACAGAAGCTATTTATGTAGATAATTTATATTTCTGGAAAAACCCTACTGCAGCAGGAACAGACGCAACGTTAAGCGATTTACAAGTAGATAATGCTACTGTTTCAGGATTTATTCCAAGTGTAACCGATTATACAGTAGGATTGCCAGGAGGAACTACAGTAATTCCTCAAATAACTATGGCTACTACTAACGACACTAACGCAACAGTAACAAGTATTACTCAAGCAACTTCTATTCCAGGAGATGCGACAGTATTAGTAACTGCTCAAGATGGAACAACAACTAACACTTATACAGTGTCTTTTGCTTTAACTTCACCAGGTGCACCAGCACCAACTCCACCAGCAAGAGATCCATTAGATGTTATATCTATTTTTGCTGATCCAGCTTATGCTAATGTACCGAATGTAAATTATAATCCTAATTGGGGTCAGTCAGGATTTGGGACTGCTAATCCATCTTACGATGTAGCAAACTCTGGAGATTTAGCAATCCATTATCCAAATTTTAACTATCAAGGAATTGATTTTAATGGCGCTCAAGATATTTCTGCAATGGAATTTTTACACTTAGATATCTGGATTGCTGGAAGTTTTTCTCCAAATGTTTATGTAATTAGTTCTGGTGCTGAGATTGCTCATCCAATTACAAATTCTGGGTCAGGAGACTGGCACAGTGTTGATATTCCTGTAGCTGGAATAACAGGTGATTTAACTAATGCTATACAATTTAAGTTTGATGGCGGAAGTGGAACAGACGAAATATTTGTTGATAATTTATATTTCTGGAAAAATCCAACTGTATCTGGTTCTGATGCTACTTTATCCGATTTACAAGTAGATGGAGCAACCGTTACTGGTTTTAATCCAAATACTGTTAGTTATACTTTAGGTTACCCAGAAGGAACAACTACAGTACCGCAAATTACTATGGCTACTACAACAGATACTAATGCTACCATTACAAGCATTACGCAAGCAACTGCTATACCAGGTAGTGCAACTGTTTTAGTAACTGCTCAAGATGGTACAACAACTAGTACATATACAGTTAATTACGCAATTACTTCACCTTCAAGTGCAGCACCAACACCTCCATCTAGAAATGCTTCGGATGTTGTGTCAATATTTAGTGATGCTTATGCCAATGTTGGTTTAGATGAGTTACCAACAACATGGTCTCAAACAGGATTTGAAGCCATTACTTTAGAAGGTACTAATAATGCTTGGAAATTAACAGGATGTGAGTTTTTAGGTATAGTAACTAATTATGCAAATGGTGTAGATTTATCTCAAATGGAAATGATGCATATAGACTATTGGACACCAGATTCAAACGAAATATTTGTTAAATTAGTAAATACTATAGCTAACCCAGTAGAAGAGGATATTGAATCTCTTGGTGCTACTATAACAGGTTCATGGCAAAGTGTAGAAGTTGATATGACAGGATTTGCTGCAAGATCATCTCAAGCTGTAACTTTAGATCAAATTACACAAATTTTGATTGATCCTACAGCACCTTCACTAGTATATATAGATAACTTTTATTTTTATAAAGGAACTGCTTTAAGTACTGATGAATTTAATACAACTGACTTTAAAGTTTATCCAAACCCTACTTCTAGTGAATGGAATATTAGCAGTGATCAAAACATTAATTCTATTGTATTATTTGATGTATTAGGAAAACAAGTCTTAACATTAACTCCAAATGCTAGCAAAGTAACAATAAATAGTTCTGCATTGAATACAGGATTATATTTTGCTAAGCTTAGTTCTGATAACGGATCAAAAACCGTTAAGTTAATTAAAGAATAAATCTTAATAATTACTAACTAAATTGTAAAAGCCACATATGCCTATGCAATGTGGCTTTTTTTAATTTTTTAAAATTTAGAAATTATGAAAAATAAATTACTACTAATTGTTATGTTGTTTTCGAGTTTGACTTATGCACAAACGTTTCCAATAGATTTTTCAGACCCATTAGATGATATGTTCCCAGATGATTGCACATTTACTTTAACAACAGATGCTGGAGATGATGTAGGATCTGTAACTGGTAGTGGTGCTTTATTTGACAATGTACAATTAACGTTAGCAGAAAATGTAGATTTGTCAGACGATTTTAATAACACTATTACATTTAGAATAAAACCTGATGCAGATTACGGAACACGTACACACTTATTAAAGTTTGAAAATGGAACAGGACCAGATACGGAATTAGGATTTACAACTTCAGGTACTGCGTGGATAGATGTTAGTTTAGATTTTCCTTCAGGTTTAGGTGACTATGGACTATTAGTATTATTTACAGATTTTAATAATACAGATGTTGGAACATACTTAATCGACGATTTTGCTGGAGGAACAAATGTGGCGCCTCCACCACCACCTACTGCAATTTTTCCAATAGATTTTGAAACAGCAGATGACACATTTAATTGTTTTGATTGCGGTTTTACATTTACTACAGATGCTGGTGATAATGTAGGTCAAATAGCAGGAGGAGGACTACCTTTTGACACTGCTCAATTAACTTTAGCTCAAAACCTCGATCTTTCCGACGATACTAATAATACTATAACTTTTAGAATTAAACCAGTTGCAGATTATGGTACACGTACCCATTTATTAAAATTTGAAGGAGGATCTGGTGCTAATCCAACTACAGAATTATCATTTACAACAACAGGAACTGCTTGGCAAGATATTAGTTTAGATTATCCAGCTGGCTTAAGTAACTATGATTTAATGGTGTTTTTTCCAGATTTTAATAATGCAGATGTCGGTACGTATTTAGTCGATGATTTTGCTGGAGGAACCAATATTGTTCCAGTTGCAGATCCAGAGCCTGCTCCTATACCAGATTCTCCTGACAATGAAACTTATAGTATATATAACGATACTAATAATTATACGACCAATTTTCCGTTTGTATATGATTTTGGAACCATAGGAGGTGAGCCAGACTTAGATACAAGTACTAACACTAATTTAGCATTAAAATTTGACTTTTCTTTTGCAGGTTATGGTCAAGGAGAAGGTGGTCCTGATGATGTCTCAATTTATGATTACGTTCATTTTATGTATTGGGCAGCTCCTGGTGTTCCTGGTTTTCAATTTAGAATGATAAGTAACGATGGTGCTGTTTTAGAATATACTTATGAGATTGGTACAGATGAGCCAATTGTAACAGGAGCTTGGACTTTAGTAACCATACCAATGTCGTACTTTACTAATTTAGGATTTTCAAGTACACATTTTTTTCAATGGAAATTTGAAACTTTTATGCAAGTTGTTACTCCTCAAGGGACTGTCTATGTAGATAATATTTTACTAACTCAAAATCCTTTATCTGTAGCAGAATATGAGGTTAATTCAATTAAAGTGTATCCTAACCCAACAACTAGTCATTGGACTGTTAAAGCTAAACAGCTTATAAAAATAGTAGAAGTGTTTGATATATTAGGAAAGTCTGTGTTTGTTAAAGATGTTAATAGTAAAGAATTTATTATAGAAACTATAAACTTAAATTCTGGATTGTATTTTGCTAAACTTAGTGCTAATAACTCTACAAGTACTATTAAGCTTATAAAAGATTAGATTTATATTTATAAACTAAAAAAGGATGCAAATTTTGCATCCTTTTTTTTATTTTAAAAGCTTATTCTATTTTTAGCAAACTAGCTTCATCTTCAATTTTAATTTTTTTTCCAGAAGTACTAATTAAGCCTTCTTTTTTAAACAAAGATAATATTCTAATAGCACTTTCTGTAGCAGTACCTACAATACTAGCATAATCTTCCCTTGATAAGGTTAAATTTAAAAAACCGTTAGCATCTTGACCAAACTTTTTGGAGATATAAATTAAGGTTTCAGCCATACGTTGTTTTACAGTTTTTTGTGCCATATCAACAACCGTATCATCTGCATCTCTTAAATCTTGAGCCATTTTTTTTAATACGTCCATAGAAAAATTAGAATTTTTCTGTAAATCGTTTAAAATTTCTTGTTTGGGTATAAAGCATATCTGCATATCATTTATGGCAACAGCACTAAGATTTGCTGTTTCTCCACTAACTAGTGAGCGTTGTCCCATCATACCACCTTTTACAACTAATTTTACGACTTGATCTTTACCATTTTCACTAAGTTTACTCATTTTACAAACTCCGTCTCTAACACAGTAAATACCATTAAGTGTATCACCTTCCTCAAAAATAATGTCACCTTTTTTGACAACTTTTCCTGTTTTGCAGGCAGAGACACGCATTAATTCTTCTCTTGTTAAAGTTTTCAAACTATTGAATTGCCTGACAATACATTGTTCACATTTACTCATACCTAAATTTATAAAATGGTGTTACATCAAATGTATACATTATATGACAAATATCATAAAATAGAATTAGCTTAATTGTAACCTTTGTTACAGGTAAATGAGCAAATTTTATATGGACATAAATGTATGTTATCATTGTGGCGATACTTGCACAGATGCAACACTAGTTTTAGAAGATAAATCCTTTTGTTGTAATGGATGCAAAACAGTTTTTGAGATATTGTCTGAAAACGATTTAACGTGTTATTATGATTTACAAGCTTCCCCTGGTGCAATCCCAAAAGAGATAGAAGGTAAGTACGATTTTTTATCACAACAAAAAATAATTGATAAGTTAGTCGAGTTTGATGATGGCGACACTCAAATAGTGACACTTTATATTCCTCATATTCATTGTAGTTCTTGTATTTGGATACTAGAAAACCTTAATAAACTACATCCAGCAATTTCTCTATCTCAAGTCAATTTTGGAAAAAAAACTATTCGTGTTTCATATAATTTAGAGTCTTATTCACTTAAAGCTTTGGTTTTGCTTTTAAGCTCTGTTGGATATGAGCCTTACATCAGTTTGGAAGATTACAAAACTGGTCAAAAAAATGTCAACCGAAGCTTAATATACAAGCTTGGTGTCGCAGGTTTTGCATTTGGTAATGTCATGTTTTTATCGTTTCCGGAGTATTTTGAGGTAAACGAATTTTGGTTAGATCAGTACAAACATACATTTAGATGGATTATGTTTACGTTCTCTTTGCCAGTAGTGTTTTATGCAGCTCAAGATTATTTTATTTCGGCTTATAAAGCTATAAATACAAAGGTTTTAAATATAGATATTCCTATAGCTTTAGGAGTTGTTGTTTTGTTTTTAAGAAGTACAGCCGAAATTATCTTTGATATTGGTTCAGGTTTTTTTGACAGTTTAACTGGCTTAGTATTCTTTTTATTATTAGGTAAGTTTTTTCAGCAAAAAACCTATTCATTCTTATCTTTTGAGCGTGATTACAAATCGTATTTTCCTATTGCAGTCACTAAGATTTTTAATAACCAAGAAGTACCAGTCCAGGTATATGATATTAAAAAAGGAGACAGACTTTTAATTAGAAATCAAGAGTTAATTCCTGTTGACGGAATCTTGATTAATGGAAGAGCAAAAATTGATTATAGCTTTGTAACTGGCGAGTCTGAAACTGTTACGAAACAATCGGGAGACAAATTATTTGCAGGAGGTAAACAAACTTCTGGTGTGATAGAGATGGAAGCTATTAAATCTGTAGAGCAAAGCTATTTAACCCAATTATGGAGCAATGATGTGTTTAGTAAAAATAAGGAGGATGGTTTTACAACACTAACTAATGCTATCAGTAAACGGTTTACCATTGCAGTATTAACTATAGCGTTAGTGGCTACTGTATATTGGTTATTTGTTGATTCCAGTAAAGCTTTAAACGTGTTTACAGCTGTACTCATTATTGCTTGTCCATGTGCAATTGCATTAGCAGCGCCTTTTACCTTCGGAAACTTGTTACGCATCTTTGGAAAGCATAAATTCTATCTAAAAAACGCTTCAGTATTAGAACAATTAGCACACATCAATACCATTATTTTTGACAAAACCGGAACTATAACATCAAATAAAAAAAACGATGTAAAATATGATGGTTTACCGTTAAGTACAAGTGAAGAAATGTTGCTTAAAAATACGCTTAGAGGCTCTAATCACCCATTAAGTAGGAGTTTGTACGATATTCTAGAAGCGAATAATATTATTCCATTAGATCATTTTGAAGAATATTTAGGACAAGGAATTGAAGCTTCTCACAACACCCAAAACATCAAAATTGGTTCAGCACAATTTGTAGGACATCAAACTGATACAGAAGTGTTAAATACGTCTGTTTTTATTAGTTCCAATAATATGTATAAAGGAAAATATACTTTTTATAATAGTTACAGAAAAGGATTGTCTAAACTATTTAATAGTCTAAAAAAGAAGTATGATTTAGTCATCCTATCTGGAGATAATGAAGGCGAATTGGAAAATCTTAAAAAATTACTACCTGCAAAAACAAAACTACTGTTTAATCAAAAACCAGACGATAAGTTAGAGTATATTAAATATCATCAATCTGAAGGTGCAAAAGTACTTATGGTTGGTGATGGACTAAATGATGCAGGCGCTTTGGCACAAAGTCAAGTTGGTATAGCAATTTCAGAAAATGTTAATGTGTTTTCTCCTGCTTGTGATGCTATTTTGGATGCTACAAAATTCAATCAATTATATCATTATATAAAAGTATCTAAAAGCGGAATTAAGATTGTGAAATGGAGTTTTTTACTCTCATTATTTTATAACATTATCGGGCTGTATTTTGCTGTTACTGGTCAGTTGGCACCAGTTATTGCAGCTATTTTGATGCCTTTAAGTTCTATTAGTATTGTAGTATTTACTACAGTTGCTACAAATATTGTAGGTAGAAAATTAAAATAATGACTTAAACATGATAATTATCATCTTTTAAAAGATGCATCTAAACTAATTTTGAAACATAACTTCTAATAGGTATGAGTGTTATATATATTTTACTAACAGTAAGCATTATTGTTGCAATAGTCTTTTTTGTAGCCTTTATTTTGGCACTTAAAAGCGGACAATTTGATGATGGTTATACACCTTCAGTAAGAATGCTTTTTGAAGACGAGTTGGTGAAAACTACAAAAACGATAACTAAAACAAACAATAAGACTAATCACAATTAATTATGGAAATGCAGCAATTTTATTACGATAACAAGATTGTTAAAAAGTTTCTTTACGCAACTATGCTCTGGGGAGTTGTTGGTATGCTTGTAGGACTCATTTTAGCTTTCATGTTTTTATTCCCAAACATGACCGATGGGATTTCATGGCTTAGTTTTGGTCGTTTAAGACCCTTACATACCAATGCAGTCATTTTTGCATTTGTAGGTAATGCTATTTTTGCTGGAGTTTATTATTCTACTCAACGTCTGTTAAAAGCTAGAATGTTTAGTGATTTTTTAAGTAAGATAAACTTTTGGGGTTGGCAGTTAATAATTGTTGGTGCAGCCATCACATTACCATTAGGTTACACAACATCTAAAGAATATGCGGAGTTAGAATGGCCTTTTGATATTGCAATAGCTTTAATTTGGGTTGCTTTTGGTACAAACTTAATTGGTACGATGTTAAAACGTCGTCAGCGTCACTTATATGTTGCCATATGGTTTTATATTGCAACTTTTGTAACAGTAGCTGTGTTGCATATATTTAATAGTTTAGAGTTACCTGTAAGTGCATTAAAAAGTTATTCGGTTTATGCAGGAGTACAAGATGCTTTAGTACAATGGTGGTATGGACACAACGCAGTAGCTTTTTTCTTAACCACACCTTTCTTAGGATTAATGTATTATTTTGTTCCTAAAGCGGCTAACAGACCAGTCTATTCTTATAGACTTTCAATAGTACACTTTTGGTCTTTAATCTTTATCTATATTTGGGCTGGACCACACCATTTGTTATATACTGCATTACCAGAATGGGCTCAGAATTTAGGAGTCGCTTTTTCAGTTATGTTGCTAATGCCTTCTTGGGGAGGAATGATAAATGGATTATTAACACTTCGTGGTGCTTGGGATAAGGTACGTGTTGATCCAGTCTTAAAATTTATGGTAGTTGCTATTACTGGATATGGTATGGCAACGTTTGAAGGTCCAATGTTATCCCTTAAAAACGTAAATGCAATTGCACACTTTACAGATTGGATTATAGCACACGTACATGTTGGCGCATTAGCTTGGAACGGGTTTTTAACTTTTGGTATGATTTACTATTTAGTGCCAAAATTATTTAATACCAAATTACACTCTTTAAAACTAGCCAATTTTCACTTTTGGATTGGGACTTTAGGGATAATTCTATATGCTTTACCAATGTATGTTGCTGGTTTTACACAAGCAAGTATGTGGAAACAATTTAATCCTGAAGGCAGTATTAAATATGGAAACTTTCTTGAAACAGTTACCGAAATTATGCCAATGTATTGGATGCGTGCAATAGGTGGAACTTTATACTTGGTGGGTATGTTGGTATTAGTTTACAACATTATAGTAACTATCAGGCAAGGAAGTGTAGTTAAAGATGAGCTTGCTGAAGCTGCAGCACTACAACGTGTGTCTAAAAGACGTGTTGCAGGAGAAGGATGGCATACTTGGTTGGAGCGTAAGCCTATTAAATTAACCATTTTTGCAACTGTAGCTATTTTAATTGGTGGTATTATACAGATAGTTCCTACTATAATGGTTAAATCCAATATACCGACTATAAGTAGCGTAGAGCCATATTCACCTTTAGAGTTAGAAGGTCGTGATATCTATATTCGTGAAGGTTGCGTTGGATGTCACTCACAAATGGTAAGACCGTTTAGAAGTGAAGTAGAACGTTACGGAGAGTATAGTAAAGCAGGAGAATACGTATATGATCATCCATTTCTTTGGGGAAGTAAACGTACAGGACCAGATTTACATAGAATTGGACAAAGGTATAACGATAATTGGCACTTTAACCATATGTATGATCCACAAGCCATGAATAAAAAGTCGATTATGCCAAGATATCAATGGTTAATTGAAGATGAACTTGATAAATCTCAAACTGAAGCTAAAATGCGTGCAATGGTAACTTTAGGAGTCCCTTATACAGAGGAAGATATTACTAATGCTCAAGCTGCAATGTTAGCACAAGGTACGCAAATAGAAAAAAACTTGTACTCTGATCCTGATTTTGTAGAAGCTTACGAAGCAAGTAAGAAAAAAGGAGATGCTGATTTTGTAGAAATGAAAAACAGAGAAATCGTCGCTTTGATTGCTTATCTGCAACGTTTAGGAACAGATATTAAAGTAGATGATATTCAACAAACAACCGCTAAAACTAATTAGTCATGTTAAAATTTGTAAAAAAACATTTAGAAAGTATAACAGATATAGAAATATATCCAATACTATCATTACTTATATTCTTTGGCTTTTTTGTGATTCTTTTTTGGTGGGTATTTACCGCTAAAAAAGAATACATCACCAAAGTGAGTAATTTACCATTAGAATTAGACAACCAAAACGAAACAACATTATGAGACATTTAATTCCATCATACGTTAGAGTTCCAGCTATATTTTTCATCATATTTGGGTTAGTAGAATTTTTTGTGGACTCTGGAGATAAGCCAGCATTTATAGAATACCCAATTATCATGTTATTTTTAGCATTAGTATTGTTTATTCTAATAGCTATAGAAGGTATTGTAGGTTCTATAGAAAATGTGTTGTTTCAAAGTTTAGACAAAGAAGCAAAAGAACGTTATCTAGCTAGTCAAAAATCAAAAGCACCAGAATTCACAAAACTTAAATCGTTATATGCTAAACTTAAAGGAGATGATAAACCTATTGAGGAAGAGCACGAAATTATTCTAGACCATAATTACGATGGTATAAAAGAGTTAGATAATAATTTACCACCATGGTGGGTGTATTCATTTTATATTTCAATAGTATTTGCATTTGTGTATTTAGCAAAGTATCACATTTTTGATGGTGCGACTCAGCAAGACGAAATTGAACAAGAGTATGCACAAGCAGAAATAGAAATTGAAGAATATAAAAAAACAGCAAAGAACTTAGTTGACTATAATACAGTAACATTATTGACAGATGCTGCAGATTTAAAAGCTGGTGAAGCTATATATAATAAGCATTGTGTAGCTTGTCATGTTGCAGATGGAGGAGGAGGTATTGGACCTAACCTTACCGATAAATATTGGATTTTAGGAGGAGATATAAAGAGTGTTTTTAAAACGATTTCTCAAGGAGGACGTTCTGGAAAAGGGATGGTGTCTTGGAAAAAAGAAGGTTTAAAACCTGTTGAAATAGCTCAAGCAGCAAGTTATGTCTTGTCACTACAAGGTACAACTCCAGCAAAACCTAAAGATCCAGAAGGCGAAATATGGCAACCTGAAAGTGAAGAAGATTTAGAAATCCCTGAAGAAGCAAAAGATACAGATGTATTAGAAGTAGAGAAATCTGTTTCTATGAATGACTAACGCTACATAGAAAAATGGAAGCTCCAAAAAACGAATCTTTTAGAGACTCGATAGCAACAATAAATGAAGAAGGTAAACGTGCTTGGGTTTTTCCAAAAAAACCGAGTGGTAAGTTTTACGATTACAGAAAGTACGTAAGCTACTTTTTACTTGTCTTTTTATTTGCTGCTCCTTTTGTTAAAATAAATGGCAATCAGTTTTTATTATTCAACATTTTGGAGCGTCGTTTTAATATTTTTGGTTTTCCCTTCTGGCCTCAAGATTTTCACTTATTTGTCATTTCAATGATTATTGGTGTTATCTTCATCACTTTATTTACAGTTGCTTTTGGACGTATATTTTGTGGTTGGATTTGTCCGCAAACCATTTTTATGGAAATGGTTTTTAGACGTATCGAATTTTGGATTGATGGTGATAGAGGGAAACAATTGCGTTTAAAAAAATCGAAATGGACCTCAGAAAAAATAAAAAAACGTGTATTAAAGCATATCCTATTTTTTGTCATTTCATTTTTAATCGCTAACATTTTTTTAGCCTACTTAATAGGTAGTGACAAACTATTAGAATATGTAAAGGAAGGACCCTTTAAACATGTAGGAACGTTAATCCCGTTATTAATATTTACTGGTTTATTCTACTTTGTGTTTTCATGGTTTAGAGAGCAGGTATGTATCATTGCGTGTCCTTATGGTCGATTACAAGGGGTTCTTTTAGATAATAAATCTATAGTTGTTGCCTATGACCATAAGCGTGGAGAAGGAGAAAACGGACGTAAAAAATGGCGTAAGGATGAAGATAGAACAGCTTTAGGTCATGGTGATTGTATTGATTGTTTTCAATGTGTACATGTGTGCCCAACAGGTATTGATATTAGAAATGGTACACAATTAGAATGTGTTAATTGTACAGCTTGTATTGACGAGTGTGATACCATTATGGACAAAGTAGGTTTGCCTACTGGATTAATACGTTATGCTAGTGAAGTTAATATTGAAGATAAAGAACCTTTTAAATGGACAGCACGTCTTAAAGGTTACATAATAGTATTAATTGTGCTTATTGGCGCTTTATTTACCATGTTACAATTGCGTAACGACATAGAAGCTAATATTTTAAGATTACCAGGACAGCGTTATGAGCATAAAGGCGAAACCATTATTAGTAATGTGTTTACCTATAAATTAGTTAATAAAACTATAGAAGATATTACTAATGTCAGTTTTAAATTAAAAGAAGTTGAAGGTACTATTAAATTGGTATCCGCAGATAAAAGTTTTATTGTACCTGCTCAAGGATTGGCAGAGGGGACTATGTTTATTGAACTTGACGAAAGTCTTCTTAGTGGAGACCGAACCAAAGTAACAGTTGAGGTGTACAGTAGTGATAAGTTAATTGAAACAACAACTATAAACTTCTTAGGACCAAGAAGTTTTTAATACAATACATTATGAAATTAAATTGGGGAACGTCTATAGTCATAGCATTTATAGCATTTATAAGCTTTATTATGTACTTCGTAATTAATATGAACATTAATAAAGACCTTGATCATGACTTGGTTAGTGAAGACTATTATAAACAAGAATTAGAGTACCAAAATGATATCAATAAAGAAGAAAATTCAAAAGAATTGGCTTCCAAATTAATGTGGAAAAAAATACCTGAAGGTTTGCAGATAATTTTCCCTAAGGAACTAGATTATAATGCCATTTCAGGAAAAGTGTTCCTATATAGACCATCTAACAAACAACTAGACTTCGAAACCACAATTTTGTTGTCTAATCACAATTTGCTCATACCTGACAAGCGTTTGTTGGATGGTCGTTGGAACATTAAAATAGATTGGAAGCATAAAGATAATAACTATATGTTTAAAGAAGATATTACTTATTAAATGCTACTATCCGCTATTATATTTGGTCTTTTAGGAAGCTTCCACTGTGTTGGGATGTGTGGTCCTATTGCTTTTATGCTACCTGTGGATAGAACTAATTCTTTTAAAAAAATTAGTCAGATTACCGCTTACCACATTGGTCGTTTATTGGCTTACAGTATTATTGGGTTAGTATTTGGTGTAATAGGTAAAAGCCTCTATATTTTTGGACTGCAACAAAAGCTATCTATTATAATTGGAGTATTAATGATAGTTGTTATTCTATTTCCTTATAAAAAAATAGGTCAAAACTTAATAGTTAAACCAATTTATAAAGCGGTAGGATTTGTTAAAAAACAAATGGGTCAAGCTTTAAAAAAGAAAACTGCAGACACTTTTTTAACCATAGGATTTTTAAATGGTTTTTTACCTTGTGGATTGGTATATATGGCAGTTTTTGGCGCAATTGCAACAGGAACAGCTTTACAAGGAAGTTTGTACATGGCATTTTTTGGTTTAGGGACTATTCCGTTAATGACTACTGCTATTTACTTAGGTAAATTTCTAAATACAACCGTTAAACAACGTATCCAAAAAGCTATACCTGTTTTAGTCGTAGCTATTGGTGTACTTTTTATATTAAGAGGTTTGGGTCTAGGTATTCCTTTTATTTCTCCAAGTCCTGTGGTAGAGATGGTACAAAGCAGTATTGATTGTCATTAATAGTTTTTTTAATTGTTCGCCATCTAATTTCGACTTAAAGTCGTAAATTAGAGAAAGCTATTGATATAAAATTTTATTCTTATTTAAATGAAAAACATATTATTACTTACCGATTTTTCAGATAGCTCTAAAAACGCAATACACTATGTTTTACAGCTTTTAGAGGCTCAAACGTTAAATTGTCATTTGGTGTATGTACACAAAGCTTCAACATTTACTTCTGCAGATTTAATGACTACTGGTAATGATAATTTGTATGCGTCTATTGTAAAATCGCCTAAAGAAGATTTAGAAGATTTAATGGCAACGCTTCAAAACATTTATAAAAATAGCAGTCACACATTTTCCATTCACATAGATTACGATGTGTTTACAGACGCTATTAATCAGCTAGTAGAGCTTCAAACAATAGATTTAATAGTTATGGGTACCAATGGTGTCACAGGAGCAGATGAAGTTGTTTTTGGTAGCAATACTTTAAATGTGATTAGAAAAGTAGATTGTCCAACGCTAATAATCCCAAAAGATTTTGAGTTTAAAAAACCTAAAGAAGTTCTAATTCCTTTAGACGAAAAAGACGAATTAAATAGTAATAGATTACAGACCATTTTAGAATTAATTGATAAAAAAGACTCCAAATATCATATTTTGAGAATCACAGAGTCTGCTGAAAATGATTCGTTTGCAATAAATGATACTAAAACTTTAAAGCAATTATTTGATACTTCGCATTATGATTATCATAACATTTCAAACGTGCCTATGCATCATGTTGTTGATACCTATGTACAAACCCATACAATAGATTTTGAAGTATTTATCATCCAAAAAACAAGTTTTTTTGAGCGATTGTTTTCTGGGTCACCAATTACAAAGCATAGTAAAATTGCAACTATACCTTTATTTATTTTACATGATTAGTCTAATAACGGAATTACTCCATCTTCTTCTAATACTAGAATAAGTAATTTTAAATAATCATTAACCGTTTCGTTTACATTATCTGGATCAATAATATCTATATAACCTTTCCAGATTAAAGTACGATCTTTGGTTGGACAAATACAATATATAGAGGTTTCTGCATTGTAAACCTGATATTCTTCGTAAGCATCAGGATTAAAAAATTGATCTTGATACATTAAATAATCATCATTAAACCGTTTGTGATTGTTATTAAAATCTGAATAATCTTCTTTATATTTAATTTTATTTTTTATTCCTACGACTTTGCTAAATACAATAGCATCATAGCCTTCTTTAAGAAGTCGTTCTTCTAATGTATTTAAATCTTCTTCTGTTCTTTTTTTTGACAAAAAATCTTCATTCATTGTATTCAAGCTAATCGAAGCTTCAATACCTCTAGAAGCAAGTTGGCTTTGTAGTTTTTTTTCAAATTTTTCTCTTGCTTCTAAATGGTCTGTTAAACCAATAACATATACCTTTTCAAGCGTGTAATTATCGGCTTCTGGACTTATCCAACGGTCTTTTAATTGTGTGCTATCGCAACTAAAGAATAGTAGGATTAAGAAAGGATAGATTATTTTTTTCATATTATTTATTTTAATAAATGTTCTTGTTTATCTGTTTTCATTAATTGTTTAACTAACTCGAAAATCTCAAATTTTACCGCTTTATAATCAAAATAAAATGAGCTTATGGTTTTAGTAAATTCTTGATGGTCTGATTTGTATTTGTTTTCTTTTTCAAGCTCATCTTTACCATCTACCATAATCTGTAATTCGTTTTCATGTTTTTTTAAAGCAGTCAATAGTTTTTGATTGCCTCGCTTTGTTCTTTGTAAGGCAGTAGCCACATTTTGGGCTCTGTCTAAAGCATCACTATCAATAATTTTTTGTGTATAATTGGTTATTAAATCTTCTAAAAAAAGTTGTTCATCTTTAATAAAACTTAAGTCAGATAGCCAATTTTTTGACATGTCATGCATACGATCTGCACTGTACCACTCTGTTATTTTTTCTTGTTTATAAGTTTTCATATTGTTGTGTTTTTATCATTATCAGGAATTACTAAAAATGGTACGTGTGGTTCAAATCCTATTTTTTTAATAATAGGTTCGTTAAAATAGCGTTCAAAAATGCTATGCTTATAATTAACCATAACTAATAAATCAATTTCTAAATCGTCAATAAATGTATTAATGATTTCAGCTTTTTTTGCATAGTTTGGTACCGAGTGATAATGTGTTTCAAAGCCTTCAAAACTCTTTTTTAAAACCGTTAAATTATATTGTTGAAGGTCTGTTAATGGTTTGTCTGTTTGAATATTTATAACTCTTAAAACTGCATTATTATCAAACGCAAAATCGTTTATAGTTTTAAGTTCTTTATCATTATAAAATCTGTTTAAATCTGTTGAAAACACAATTTGTTTTATGGGTTTATAATCATACTCATCTGGAACAATTAATACTGGACAGTTTTTAATCTTGTCAATCAAACTAATGGTATTACTACCAAAAAAGAATGACTTGTTTTTAGAAGCACCTTTGGTACCCATGATGATTACATCTATTGGGTAGTCATCAATACAATTTATAACCGCTTGATTAAGAGTTAAAAATTTAATATCTGTCTGAAACGTGTGATTAGCATTAGCATCACTATCTATAATTTGCTGTTTTAACTCTTCTAACTGCGCATTACTTTGTTGCATGATGCTTTTTATGTAGACATCTGATAAAGCGGACAAAGAGGAAGGTGCTAGAGGCTCGGCATGAAGTAAATAAAATTTACAAACATCATCTTTGTAAAGCTTTACAGCATACACTAATGCACTCCATGCATTATCTGAAAAATCTGTTGGGATTAAAATATGTTTCATAGCTATTAAGTTTAAGGTCTACTTAAAGTTAATAGTAAACTAGTAGAAAAAATATGATAATTATTAGCTTTTATAAGAAAAGCCTACCACAATGATTGCTCATTATGATAGGCTTTATCAACTAACTAAAATTTAAGATTTATTTTATTCTAAATGTTACAACTGGTAAGGACGCGTGATTGGCTATGTCTTCTGATATACTTCCGGATAAAAAGTGTGCAAATCCTGTACGTCCATGAGTAGCAACTGCTATTGCGTCTGCACCTGATACATTTGCATAGTTTAATACCCCTTTTTCTACAGTATAGTCAGAGATAAACTTAACTTCTGATAACTTATCTAAGTTTCCATCTGCTTTTTGTAAAAAGTTAACAACTGTTTTTTCCATTTCAGAAGTACTACTAAAATTATCACCAGGTGTATTTATGTAAATTAAGTGCAAGTTAGAACCTAATTTTTCAAATAATTTACTAGCGTTTAAATAGGGTGTAACTGCGTTTTCTGAAAAATCTGAAGCAAATACTACATTATCAAAACTTAATTTTGAAGGTTTATTTTTAACGACTAATACTGGTATTTCTGCATGTCTCACTACTTTTTCTGTATTAGAGCCCACAAAAATTTCTTTTAAACCACTACTACCATGTGATCCCATGATTATTAAGTCTGCATTATGCTCTTTTGCCACATCATTAACTTCGCTAAACACTTTAAAATGTTTTACAATGGGTGTTACATTAACACCTTCTAAATAGTCTTGTTGTAAGAACTCACTAAAACGCTTTTCTGCTAATTTCATAAAGAAAATAGTTTCGGCTTGTAAATCTGTTTCACCTTTTGTTAATATAGTTTCAGAGATTTCTAACATGTGTAATGCTAATATGTCTGCGTTATATTTTTTTGCTAGAATAGCTGCAGATTCTAGCGCATAATTTGAATGTTCTGAGAAATCTACTGGTACGATTATTTTTTTCATCTTTAGTGTTTTAAGGGTTATGTTTTAGTATAAAAATAACAATCATTTAGTAGAATGATTTGTCATTTATAGATTAATTAACAATTTAAATAGTCATAGAAAATAGTTGTATTTCTGGCTTGTTACGTTGTAATAATAAGTCAAAAGCCATACATATATTTCTAACAAATGGTTTGCCTTTTTCTGTGATAAATATTTGATTTAATTCTATTTTTAGTAATCCGTCTTCTTGCATTTCTTTAAGTTTCATGACTACTTCTGGTACGTCTTCAAAATACAACCCATTAGCCATCCAGCTGGTTTTAAAATGGCACATAAGGTTTAGAATATGTTGTCTAATAATTAAATCTTCTTTTGACAATATATGTCCTCTAAAAACAGGAATAGTATTATTGTCTAATAGTAGATAGTAATCTTCCAATGTTTTAACATTTTGTGCAAACGCATACCAACTATCACTAATTGAAGACACGCCTAAGCCAATCATTGCTTTAGTTTTAGAGGCTGTGTAACCCATAAAGTTGCGATGCATAGTTTCAGTTTTACTTGCTATATAAAGTGCATCTGTTTTTAATGCAAAATGGTCCATACCAATATCATAATAACCTGCTTCTGCTAATAATCTTTTACCTAATTGATATTGGTTTTGTTTCATACTTGGTGTAGGTAGATCACTATCTTCAAATCCGCGTTGTCCATTACCTTTTATCCATGGGACATGTGCATAACTATAAAATGCAATACGATCTGGTAAAAGCTGTTTAGTTTTTTTTATAGTCTCTATTACATGCACTTCAGTCTGAAATGGTAAACCAAAAATAATATCATGACCAATTGATGTGTAACCAATAGTTCTGGCTTGTTCTGTAACACGCTTGACGTTTTCAAAAGGTTGTAATCTATGGATGGCTTTCTGCACAATAGGATTGTAATCTTGCACTCCAAAACTGACACGTTTAAAGCCTAGATCAAAAAGAGTTTGTAGATGTATTTTAGTAGTGTTGTTTGGGTGCCCTTCAAAACTAAACTCGTAATGTTTTGCTAAAGTGGCTTTGTGTTTGATTCCATTAATTAAAAGAGTCAAATTTTCAGGAGAAAAAAACGTGGGTGTTCCACCTCCTAAATGCAGCTCTTTAATCATTGGTTTTTGGTCAAACAATTTACAATACAAAGACCATTCTTTTAAAACCGCTTGTATATATGGGATTTCTACCTCATGACGTTTAGTGATACGCTTGTTACACCCACAAAAAGTGCATAGACTTTCGCAAAATGGTAGATGAATGTAAAGGCTAATACCTTCGGTATTATTACTTTCATTAAATGCTTGGATTAACGTTTGTTTCCATTGTTTTACAGAAAACAGAGCTTTATTCCAATACGGAACAGTTGGATAACTGGTGTATCTTGGTCCAGCAACGTTATATTTATTAACTAATGAAAAGCACATACTTCAACTTTTTGATAAGTCAAAGTTAGCTGAGTAATTAGATATAAAATATGATAGATGTCATAAAAGCAGCAATAATAGTGCTTTAGCCCAAAATTGTTTTGATGTTTTCAAAATTAATAGCCTTGAAATCTGAGATAACTAAATCTGCTTTAGAATAATCTTGATTTTTAGAATGTAAGCTGTCATAACCAATGCAAAAACTTCCTGCTGCTTTAGCAGCTTGTATTCCGTTTGTAGAATCTTCAATAACAATACAATGGTGTTGAGGGAAACCTGCCAATTGAGCTGCTTTCTCAAAGATTTCGGGATGTGGTTTTGAGGCTTTTAAATCTGCACCACTAATTTTTGCTTTAAAATATTGGTTTAAATCAAAACGTGTAAAGACCTTGTTTATGGTTCCCATAGATGCAGAAGAGGCTAGCACTAAAGTCAGTCCATTGTTATAATAGTCTTGTATAATATCTAATACACCATCTATTAATGTTAGGCTTTCATCATAATCAAATAATCCATTAAAATGGTTACGTTTACATAGTTCTAACTCTAAAGCGGTATTGTCAAGTTTAAAGTGGTGGACTAGCTTTTTACAAATGTTTTTAGTGGATTGACCAGTAAAACTCTGGTATAAATCTTCATTAACAACGATATTAAAATCACTAAACATATTATAGTATGCTTTATGATGTAATGGTTCTGTATCCACTATCACACCATCCATATCAAATAATATTGCTTTAACCATATATTTAATTAATAATTATGCTGGAATTGTAAAGTAAAACGTACTTCCTTTATTAACAACAGATTCTAACCAAATTCTTCCACCATGTGCTTCGACAATTTTTTTACAATGTGCTAAGCCAATACCTGTCCCTTCGTATTCTTCTCTGGAGTGTAATCTTTGAAAAATAGAGAAGATTCGTTCTTTATGTTTTTCTGGAATACCAATACCGTTATCTTTTATAGAAAACTCCCAAAAATCGTTTAGTGCATTATCAGTTTTTCTTATACAGTCTATTGTTATTATTGGTGTTGTCTCTTTTTTTGTAAATTTTATCCCATTACTAATTAGATTTTGAAAAAGTAATCTTAGCTCTAATTCTGCACCTTTAACAGTTGGTAAATTTGATGTAATAATTTTAGTGTTAGTTCGATCAATTACATTTTTTAAATCGTCTTTTAAAATGGTTACAATAGTGTTACAGTCAACATCTGTTATAGTTTTACTTTTACCTAGTCTAGAATATTGTAAGATAGCATCGATTAGTTTTTGCATCCTATTACTGGATTCTGTGATGTAGTCAAGAGTCATTTTACCTTCATCATCAAATTTATCATGATTTTCTTCAACTAGCATATTAATTAAACTAGAAATGGTAATTAAAGGTTCTTTTAAATCATGACTAGCTATGTATGCAAATTGTTCTAGTTCATCGTTTTTTGACTCTAATTCTAATGATTGCTTTTGTATTGCTGCATTTTTAACCTCTAAAGCTTTACTTAATTTTTTCTTTGAGAGATAACTACGATAAATTAATAAAGCAGCAAACAAGGCTAAGCCTACAAGTGCTATTAATAGGGTGTTTGTCGTTTTTTGATTAACGATTGTAGAGTCTTTTTGTTTAAGTATTAGTTCTCTTTTTTCAATCTCGGCATTTTGATTTTTTATTAAAGCATCTTGTTTTTGTATCTCAAGGTTGCTAGAGGTTATTTTTTCTTCTTGGGATTTTATAAATTCAACTTGTTGCCTAATGTTATCTTCAAGAAGTTGTTCTATTTTAACTTTATCTTCAAATTTTTGTTTTTGTAATTCGGATTGATTAGACAACGTTTTAATCCATTGGTCTTTGGTTAAAACAGAATTCAATATTGTATCAATAACGATGTCTTGTGTACTAATTTGCTGTTTTTGAGATTGAATTTGCGCCTCCTTGTTTTTAATAATGCTTTCTTGTTGTGCTTCTTTTTGTTTTGCGTCTTTTAAGGACGCTTCAGTGTTTTGATAAAGGTCTTTCCATTTTTGGGATGAGCTAACAGCATACTGTTTTAAAGAACTAGCAGTAGCAAAACCTTCTTTGTTAATTAATTGAGAGTTAATTTCATATTCAAAAGAGTCTCCAACATTTACAATATTAATCATTGAAGTGTTGTAATTGTAATCCTCGGTTACTAAAAGAATATTTTTTCCTGATATTTTATTTAATATGTAGTTAATATCAAAGTTATAAGCTTTGTTAACATATAATAACTGTATGTCTTTGACATCTTTAACAGCGTTAAAGCTAACCACAGTTACTGGTTTATTATTTATTTTACGCTTTTGTGCTAAGGATTTAAAGTCAATTATAGCACGATCTGGACCTAAAACTCCAATTTTAAAGCTTGTACTATCTTGTTGATTTTGCCAACCGACTTGTTGTGCAAAATTATATACAAAAATGGCACGTTGTAATCGCTTTACTTGCTCATTGTTATAATCTTGTGCATGTGTAGAAACACCTAAAAAAAATGATAGAGTACATAAAACTAAAGCTTTATAATAGTTTTTTAGTACAGATGATCTATTGTTAAACGTCATTATAGTTTTAAAAAGGCTCTGATGTAAAAATTTGATCCGTTAACGCCAAATTGTTGGACACGTCTACTGTAAACGAAATTTCCATTATTAATATTGGCAGAATGTGTATGTTTATCTGGATAAACATTAAAAATATTGTTTCCGCCTAGAACGAATTCTAAACTTTTATTTAGCTTGTAAGATACAGATAAATCTGTAAGTAATTTAGGCGTAAATTTTTGGTCTCTAGTTTCTATTTCTCCAGATAATTCATTTAAAACCCAATTATTTGGGTTTCCATCTTCAGGATGAATAAAACTAACATCACCAAAATATGTGTTTCCTAAATTTATTTTAAAACCTCTAATCTCGTAAGATAACAGATTGTTTATTTTGTAATTGGGTTGAGCCGATTCTACTCTCGCAATTTCCTCTCTGTTAAATAAAAGATCTTCTTGACCAATCAAAGACTCGGATACTTTAATGTCTCCAACAACCCTAGTTTTATTAAAATTGGCAGCAATGGAAGCATTTAATATTCCGTTTCCTAATTCTGTTTTGTATTGTAAAGCTGCGTCAATACCAGAGGTTTCAGAATCTATTGCGTTGGTAAAAAATTGTGCAGCACCAGCGTTAAAAGGTTCTAAGATACTTTCATAACCTTCTGCAAAACGACCAGATAATACAATTCTATCTTTTATTTTTATATAGTAATAATCTACTGTAAATGATAAATTATCTTGTAGTTTTCCATTTACTCCTAAACTAAAATGTCTTGATAATTCTGGTTTTAAAGACTTAATTTTAAAGGCTTCTTGTGCTATTGCACTTTCGTTATTGAATGTTCCGACTTGAATAATTTCACCATTAATAAATTGAGAACTTATATTTTGAAAATAGACTTGGTGTAGTGAAGGTGCCCTAAATCCGCTCGAAAATCCACTTCTAACACTAATATCATTGTTGACTCTGTAACGACCTGAAAATTTCCAAATAAGTTGTCCGCCAAAATCGTTATAATACTCATACCTAGCTGCAGTTTTTAGTAATAATTTTTCTGAAATGTTAGTTTCAATATCTAAATAACCTGCACTATTTGTTCTAAATCGACTCAATTCATTTTCTGGCTGAAAACCAGGAAATACTTGTGCACCAGGAATACGTGGTTGTTCATCTCCAAATTCATCTGTGTAAGTACTTCCTCCATTGATGTAAGATGCTTCTTCTCCTGCAATAATTTGATAGTTTTCAACTCTTAGTTCTGCTCCAAACGCAATGTTTACTCCACTTAACCAATCATATGTTCTTGAAATGTCTAAATTAGAAGTATTTTGTTGATATCTAAATCCACCCGAATAAAATGTTTTAGGAGATGCAATACCTAATGATGCATTGTTGGAATTATTAACCGTATAATCTAAAGCGTTTTTACCAATAGAATAGCTAAAATCTATGTTCCAATTATTTTTTACACCTCTAATACCTGCAGTAATGGCATCATCTTGAATGTCTGTTAATATTTGTGGAGAAAACCCATTAGGGAATAACTCTAAGACAACACGATCTTCGTCCTTAGGTAATCTAAAAAATCCTTTTGCTTTTCCTTCTCTATAATTTCTACCACCATTGAAATAGAATGATGAGTTATTTGAAAATGGTAACTCTCCATTAAACGACACTGCTAAATTCTGAGTTTGCGCGCTTCCTATTTCCATAATTCTTTGATCAGAATAACCAGTAGTATTAAAAAAGTAATTTTCGTTGATTAAATCAGCATCTTCAGTTGCATTATTAGAATAGACAGGTCCTGTATAGTTTCCAGCTCTATTTGTGGCGTCTCTGCTTCTGTATTCTCCCGTAAGATTTATAAATCCTTCTTTACCTAGATTAAATCCAAAATTAGAACTGAAATAGTTAGTTTGTCCATCTCCTTCTTTATTAATTCCAATACGTCCATCAATGTCGATAACTTCTACTTGTCTTTTAAGTATAATGTTAACAACTCCAGCAATAGCATCCGATCCATATTGAGAGGTTGCACCATCACGAAGAATTTCAATACGCTCAATAGAAGCAATAGGTATAGCATTAAAATCTGTACCAACAGTACCTCGTCCTACAGTACCATTTACATTAAGTAAAGAGCTGTTGTGTCTTCGTTTTCCATTAACCAACACTAACACTTGATCTGGACCCAATCCTCTTAAAGTTGCTGGGTCTATATGGTCTGTTCCGTCTGAAATAGTTTGATTAGTGGAATGAAAAGATGGTACTAAGTAATGTAATATGTGACTCAATTCTATTTGCGTTGAGTTGGTTAATTCTTGAGGAGAAATAATATCTACAGGAGCAGTAGTTTTTAATGAAGACTTTGGTTCTGCTCGAGAACCTAACGAGACAGGTTGGTCTATTGTAAATCCAGTTTTAAGTATAAAATCTAAAGTAGCAGTTTCACCAACTTTTACCGTCACACTTTTAGATTCTGAATTATACATTACAAATCCTGCAGTTACAATGTATTCTCCTTCTTCTAATTTAAAGGTATAACTACCATTAATATCTGTTAAAGTATTAAAATTTGTTCCTTCAATAGTTACTTTTGCTCCAGGTAAAGCACCAAATTGATCAGAAACAACACCAGTAATAGTTGCTCTTTCTTGAGCGATAGTGTTAAAGTAAAATAAGAATATAAATAGAAAATAAGTATAGTGTTTCATTGGTGTTACCATAGTGTATATAACTTTTTACAGATACATGTTACCTGTTTAAAAATTAAAAAAATGAAAGCTTAGAGTAGCAAAAGTAAGTTAAATTAAGTTTAATAAGTTTTTACTTTGTAGTAATTTTCTAACAAATTAGTAAGTAGGTTTACAGATAGCGGTTTATTAATAAAGTCATCAATAGATACAATCTGCTTAGAGCGTTCAAAATCATCAGGATTATTAGATGTTGTAAGCATAACTAGCTTTATATCTTTGGTAAAGTTTTGATCTAATTTATTATATTCTACTACAAACTCCCAACCATTCATTGCAGGCATGTTTATATCTAGAAAAATAAGATTTGGTTTAAGACACAATCCAGATATTGCTTCTTTAAGATACTCTAAAGCCTTTTCACCACTGGTAACAGCAACGACTTCTTTAATTTTTTCGTGCTTATTGACTATTTTGGTATTATAAAAATTGGTGACTTTATCATCATCAATTAATAGTACACATTTAATTTCTTGTTTCATAGTTGTGCAAAATATGTTTTTAATAACATAACCAAATGTAGCGACTCAATAGATTATTAAAAATCGATTAAATGCAAATTTCATAGATTAAGTGTTTATTTGTATTGATTGCCTGTATTAAAAAAACACTTATTAAATCTGGAGATAAATTACTATTAGATAATATTTTTTAAGGCTAATACTAAATGATAATTTTTCTGTAACACAAGTTACATTTAAGTTAAATACATAACTTTACCTTAGCAAAAAATGAAAAATGTATCAAGAATTACAACAACATTATGGTTATTTATTTGAAGATGAGTTACTTCAAGAAATTAATAATGTAGGAACTTATAGAGATATTCCTGAAGGATTTAAATTGATAGAAATAGGTGATTATATCAAATCTATGCCACTTTTGGTTAGTGGTGCTATTAAAATATTAAGAGAAGATGATGAAGGTGATGAGTTAATCTTATACTTTATCGAACAAGGCGACACTTGTGCTATGACTTTATCTTGTTGTTTAGGTAATTCTAAAAGTGAAATTAGAGCAATAGCCGAAACAGATACTAAATTAATAATGATACCAGTGTCTAAAATGGAAGAGTGGTTAGGAAAATATAAATCTTGGCAACAATTTGTATTACAAAGTTATCACAACCGTATGACAGAACTTTTGGAAGCTGTAGACACTATTGCATTTTTAAAAATGGACGAGCGATTGTTTAAATACCTTAAAGACAAAGCAATGGTTAATCATAACGACATCATATACGTCACCCATCAAGAAATTGCAAGAGATTTACATACTTCAAGAGTGGTGATATCTAGACTATTAAAGACCTTGGAGATTAATGGTAAGATAAAATTACACCGTAACAATATCAAGGTAGTAGATTTGTAACAATGTAACTTTTGTTACTAATTGAAATCCTAGTATATACTAGTTTTGTAACTGAATTTATTTTTATGGATATACAACAAGTATTTGGATATTTTGGAGCACTTTTTATAGGTGTAGTTTTAGGACTTATTGGAGGTGGTGGTTCTATTTTAACAGTACCAATTTTAGTGTATCTATTATTTATTAATCCAGTTACTGCAACTGCCTATTCTTTATTTGTTGTTGGTGTGTCTGCGTTAGTTGGAGCTATTCGTAATATCCAAAAAGGATTAGTCGATTTCAAAACCGCTATTGTGTTTGCTATTCCAGCATTTATTGCGGTGTATTCAACTAGAAAATATATAGTGCCTGCAATACCAGAAAAGCTATTTAATTTGGGTGATTTTTTAGTAACAAAAAATATAGCAATTATGCTGTTTTTTGCTCTAGTTATGTTGGTTGCTTCTATTTTTATGATTAGAAACACCACCAATAATAGTAATGCAGAATCTGAAGTCAAATACAACTATCCATTAATAATTATTGAAGGTATAGTTGTTGGTGTATTAACAGGAATAGTTGGAGCAGGTGGTGGTTTTTTAATCATTCCAGCATTGGTTTTGTTGGCAAAATTACCAATGAAAAAAGCAGTTGCTACCTCATTATTAATAATAGCTATTAAGTCGTTAATAGGATTTATAGGTGATGTCGAAAATTTAGAAATAGATTGGTTATTTTTGTCAAGTTTTACAGCAATATCTGTATTAGGTATATTTTTAGGGATTTATCTATCCAATTTTATTGAAGGTAAAAAGCTAAAAAAAGGATTTGGTTGGTTTGTATTAATTATGGGTGTTTACATTGTAATTAAAGAGCTAACTAATACTGTAATGTAACTTTTGTTACTGCATAAAAACAATTTTCGTTCTATTTTTGAATAGAAAATAACACAAGTATTTGTCTAGCCTAAAGACGAATACATTTTAAAACAATTAAAATTTGTTAACAATGAATATACAACAAATATACACAGGATGCTTAGCTCAAGCTGCTTACTATATAGAAAGTAATGGTGAAGCTGTCATTATAGATCCATTAAGAGAAGTACTACCATATATTGATAAAGCAACGTCTGATAACGCAAAAATTAAATACATTTTTGAAACACATTTTCATGCCGATTTTGTGTCTGGACATTTAGATTTAAAAGCAAAAACTGGTGCACAAATTGTTTTTGGACCTACTGCAAAACCAAATTACGATGCAATTATAGCAGAAGACAATCAAATCTTTGAAGTTGGAGATTATAAAATAAAAGTTATCCATACACCAGGACACACCATGGAAAGCACCACCTATCTTTTAATAGACGAACATGGTAAGCAACATGGTATTGTAACTGGTGATACGTTATTTATTGGTGATGTTGGTCGTCCAGACTTGGCTCAAAAAGTATCTTCAGATTTAACACAAGAAAAATTAGCAGGTTATTTATATGATTCACTACGCAATAAAATAATGACGCTTCCGGATGATATCATTGTGTATCCTGCACATGGAGCAGGATCTGCTTGTGGAAAAAACATGAGTAAGGAAACCACTGACACATTAGGTAACCAGAAAAAAACCAACTATGCATTACGTGCTGATATGACTAAAGAAGAATTTACAGCAGAATTATTGGATGGTTTATCAGAACCACCAGCTTATTTTCCTCAAAATGTTATGATGAATATCGAAGGTTATGAAAGCTTAGATAAGGTTATGAAAGTATCACAAAACCCATTATCACCAAAAGCTTTTGAAGCTGCAGCAAATGAGACTGAAGCAATTATATTAGATGTACGTCATCAAACAGAATTTATTAAAGGTCATATTCCTCGTTCTATATTTATAGGTATTGATGGTGGATTTGCACCTTGGGTTGGCTCATTAATTGCAGATGTTAGTCAGCCAATACTTTTAGTCGCTCCAGAAGGTAGAGAAGAAGAAGTCATCACACGTTTGTCTCGTGTTGGTTTTGATAATGTTATTGGATATTTAGAAGGTAGTTTCGAGGCTTGGAAACATGCAGGAATGGAATACGATACTTTAACTTCAATTTCTGCTGAAGAATTTGCAAATCGCTATCCAGAAAATAAAGATGTTGTTTTTGATGTTAGAAAAGATGGCGAGTTTACCGCAGAGCACGTCGATGGAGCTAAACACACTGCTTTAGACAACATTAACAGTCATTTAAGCGAATTTCCAGAAGATAAACCATTCTATATACATTGTGCTGGTGGTTATAGATCTGTAATTGCAGCCTCCATTTTAAAAAGTAGAGGGATTCATAATTTAATAGATGTAGCAGGTGGATATGGAGCTATTAAAAAAACAGACATACCAAGAACAGACTATGTCTGTCCTTCGACCTTAAAATAATTTTTAGTTTTAATTTGTTAAAGCACTTATTGTTATCATATAATAAGTGCTTTTTTTGTTATTGATTTCGACCAATTCTTTTAATAATTAACTAATTATAAAATTTGTAAATTTAACTATGAGTAAATTTTCAGACATAATACATCAAGATAAACCCGTTTTAGTCGATTTTTTTGCGACTTGGTGTGGACCATGCCAAACGCTAGGACCAATATTAAAAGACGTAAAAGATACATTAGGTGATGGAGTATCTATCATAAAAATTGATGTTGATAAAAATCAAGCCTTAGCTGCAAAATATCAAGTTAGAGGTGTGCCCACAATGATTTTGTTTAAAAACGGGAAACAAGTGTGGAGACAATCTGGTGTGCTTCAAAAAAACGATATTATTAACCTTATCAATACATCAAATTGATGGATTTTAACGAAAAGTATTGGGATAATAGATACAAAACCAGTGATATTGGATGGGATTTAGGCGAAATTTCTCCACCATTAAAAGCATATTTTGACCAATTGTCTAACCAGAATCTTAAAATTTTAATTCCAGGTGGTGGCAATAGTTATGAAGCCGAATATTTACACAGTAATGGTTTTAAAAACATATATGTTGTAGATGTATCAAAAACAGCATTAAAAAATCTAAAGGCTAGAGTACCATCCTTTCCATCGTCTCATCTTATTCAGGATAATTTTTTTGATTTAGACATGAGTTTCGATTTAATCATTGAACAAACTTTTTTCTGTGCAATAAATCCTAATTTACGTTCTGCTTACGCTGCAAAAACTTTTGAAATATTAAATACCAATGGAAAAGTTGCTGGCTTATTGTTTGATGCACCTTTAAACGATACGCATCCACCTTTTGGTGGTAGTAAGGCAGAATATATTGAATATTTTAAACCTTATTTTGAAATTAACATCATGGAAGAAGCTTATAATTCTATTAAGCCAAGACTAGGTAAAGAGTTGTTTTTTATCGTTCAGAAAATAAAAAATATCTAAACTATTATTTAAATTAATGTGTTTTTAGGTGACAAATGTCATATTTATTAGGGTGATACTACTTTAATTTTGATGCATATAATTACTGATAAATTCTAAAATTATGATATCTCAAAACATCGCATTATATAATTGGAATAACGGAGTAGTAATGATTGCTATTTTTGGACTAGTTTGTTTAACACTTGTAGCAATTTTGATTAATTTTATGTCAAGCAGTGATAAAAAGAAATCGAAAAAATAATTAATCCTCTGGCTTCCAGTACTTAATTTCTAATAGTACCATTATGTAACAAAAGTTACTGTCTAATAGGGTTTTTAGTCATTTATTTGTCAAAAAAATAAAATGATTAATCCCTTACCTTGGTTTATAGCTGGACCATTAATAGCAGTAATAATGTTTGTGCTTTTGCGATTAGGCAAAACATTTGGTATGTCCTCAAATCTTAGAACAATATGTTCTATATCTGGCGCTGGAAGATTCTCCTCTTTTTTTAGTATTAATTGGAGAGATAACATTTGGAGTTTAGTAGTACTTATAGGTGTGATATTTGGAGGTGTGTTTGCCTTTCAAGTGTTAGAAGTAGCACCACCACAAATTCACGAAAATGTTGTTGACCAATTAAATGCTTATGGGTTTGATAGCGTAAATTCATCTTATTTGCCAACAGAACTTTTTGGTATCAATCAATTATTATCCGTAAAAGGTTTTGCCATTATTTTAATTGCAGGATTTTTAGTGGGTTTTGGAGCACGTTATGCTGGTGGTTGTACCTCTGGGCATGCTATAATGGGACTAAGTAATCTACAAAGACCATCACTAATAGCAGTAATTGGATTTTTTATAGGCGGATTAGTTATGGTTCATTTAATATTTCCTTTAATTTTTTAAGATGAAAAAATATATTGCTTTTTTTAGTGTAGGTTTTGTTTTTGGGATTATTCTAATTCTCTCAGAGGTTGCCTCTTGGTTCCGTATTTTTGAAATGTTTCAGTTTAAAAGCTTTCATATGTATGGTGTAATAGGTTCTGCTGTTATTGTTGGAATTGCTTTAGTGCAATTGATAAAACAGAAAGACGTTAAGACTTTTGAAGGTAAATCAATACAAGTAAAAGATAAAGATAAAGGCTTTACTAATTACTTGTTTGGAGGTGTTATTTTTGGATTTGGATGGGCTTTAGCTGGTGCATGTCCTGGACCAATGTATGCGTTGTTAGGATCTGGATTTATGAGTATTCTTGTATTATTATTTGGTGCTATTTTGGGTACATTTGTCTATGGTGTTTTAAAAAGCAAACTACCTCATTAAAAGTTTGTTACTGGTTTTTTTGTAACATTTTTATATCTATTGCGTCTTATGTATAGAAGCCAATTAGTTGGTTTTTATCAATCATCAACTCAAATCAAATCGTTATGAAAGAAGACAGGCAATTATTAGTATTAACACATTTAAGTCAATTAGTGACTTTAATATTAGGATTTGGAAGCTTAATTCTTCCTTTAATATTGTGGATAACCCAAAAAGACAAAGTGTACCAAATGGATGCACATGGAAAAACCATTGTTAATTTTCAACTCAGTTTAGTTGTATTATACATTATATGTGTACCATTAATTTTATTATTTGGGTTAGGACTTTTAGGATGGTTAGTCTTAGGTCTAGTTTCAATAATATATCCTATTATTAACGCTATTAAAGTTAGTAATGGCGAAAACCCAGAATACCCTTTATCTTTTAATTTTATTAGTTAGTTATATTAAGTTGATAAAGACAAAAACGCAACCCAATGGGTTGCGTTTTTATTTGGTATAAACACGTAAAATTTAATTCAGGTAGTTTTACTATGATTTATGATACATTATGTGATTAGTTTTAACAACTAAAATGCAAATTATGGCAGACTCTAAACCATCCAGTAGCAACGGAATATCTAGTGAAGTTGTAGATAAACTATCAAAAGAGATTAATAATATGTTATCTTTTGCAGTGTATAATGGTATTATTATCAATACCGAAATTAATAAACTTATACAAAATAGTACTGTTGATGATTTAATAAATGCACATAATCTATTGTGTAAAAATGTAGCTCCTGCAACACCAAAATCTATTGAGTTTACTAAAAAACTACATCAAGAAGGTGCAAATAAATCATTATTAAATAAATTACCATTAGTAAGAAACTTAATTATATTAGGTCTACTTTTTTTATCAATTTTTATACTAACTGGCTTGTCTACGCAAGTCAATAATGACTCTTTAGATAAGGGAATTATGGATAATAATGGTTTATCATTATTATATAATCTTGGGTATTTAGCATCAATATCTGGGTTAGGCGTGTTATTTTTTTTACTTAAAAATGTCAGTCAATCTGTTAAAAAAGGGAATTTACTACCAGAGGAATCTATTGAATATGCAGCTCAAATTATTTTAGGAATCATATCTGGTTTAATATTATCAGAAATATTATCTGTTTATATTACGAATCCAGATCAAGTAAATTTATTTAATAAAAGTGTATTAGCATTAATCGGTGGATTTTCTTCAGATGCTATATTTAGTGTATTACAAGGAGTAATAGATCGTATTAAATCTATTTTTATTCCATCTTCTAATTAAAAAATTATTGTCTAATAAATTCTAGGTCAGAATAATCAGGAAGTAATAAATTACCGGAAGCTGTAAATTCAAATGACGTTACAATAGTTTCATTTTCAATGTCAGAAATTGTTAGGATGTCATTGCTTATACTCCAGTTAAAATCTGTTGTAGTGCCTATATCACCATTTAAAGTTGTTGTCAAAAAAATTCGGAAACCTTCATTGTTATCTTGAAAAATAAGTCTAAACTCGTTAAGTGGCTCTTCAGTAAAGTCACTTCGTAACCAGTCTCCAACTATTGGGTGTGTATCCATTGATACATTAGAATCATCATCATTATCACAAGACAATAGAGTAAAACAGAATAGACAAACTAAAAATAGTCTGATGCTATTAATCATATTTTTGGATTAATTTTTAAGACTCTTAATAATTAGAATTTTAGGGAATTACTAAGAGTAATTATTTGTGCAAATGTAGTAAAAGTCTGTAAGATATTTTCAGAAACAAAAAAAGCAATTCTTTAAAATTGCTTTTTGTAAAAAATATATTTAATATTAGCTGTTTAGCATGACTGGCATCACTAACATGGTTACAGTTTCGCCTTCATCTAAATCGTCTATTGGTGTTAAAATACCTGCTCTGTTGGGCATACTTAACTCTAATTGTACATCGTTAGAATTTAAATTGTTTAACATCTCTATTAAGAAACGCGAGTTGAAGCCTATTTGCATGTCGTCTCCTTGATAATCACAAGTTAAACGCTCTTCTGCTTTGTTAGAGTAGTCGATATCTTCAGCAGAAATATTTAATTCTGCACCAGCTATTTTTAATCTAATTTGATGGGTTGTTTTATTAGAGAAAATACTAACACGACGTACAGAGTTTAAAAACTGAGTTCTATCTATAGTCAATTTATTAGGATTTTCTTTTGGTATTACTGCTTCGTAATTTGGATATTTTCCATCAATTAAACGACAGATTAACACCGTATTTTCAAAAGTAAATTTTGCGTTGGAGTCGTTATATTCAATAGTCACTTCTTCTTCGCTTGCTGCTAAAATTCCTTTTAAAAGATTTAAAGGTTTTTTAGGCATAATAAACTCAGCTACCTGAGACGCTTTCACATCTTCACGACCGTATTTTACTAGCTTATGGGCATCTGTAGCTACAAAAGTTAACCCTTCTGTAGAAAACTGAAAAAATACACCACTCATAACAGGTCTTAAATCATCATTACCTGCAGCAAAGATGGTTTTGTTTATTGCAGTTGCTAAGATATGTCCAGGCATTTTTGTACTGCTAGGATCTTCTAAGCTTACTGCTTTAGGAAACTCGTTTCCGTCTGCATACGCTAAAGCGTATTTACCATGGTTAGAGCTTATTTCTACTGTATTATTGTCTTCAATAACAAACGTTAAGGGTTGCTCTGGAAAGGTTTTTAAAGTATCTAACAATAAACGTGCAGGAATAGCAACACTACCTTCGTTATCACTTTCTACATCTAAAACTGCAGACATCGTTGTTTCTAAATCGCTTGCAGAAACGGTTAATTTATTTTGATTGATGTCGAATAAAAAATTATCTAAAATGGGTAGTGTATTCGAGCTGTTTATAACACCTCCTAAAACTTGTAATTGTTTTAGTAAATAGGTACTTGATACAATAAATTTCATTATTTATTTGCGTTATGTTCTGTTAATATTCGTATTACAAATATATTGTTAATGTCTCTAAATTGGAAACAAACTTATTAACACTTACTTGGCGTATTTTTTCTTTCTAAAGTAGTTAAAAGAAAAACCAAAAACACCCAGTAAAAGCAATGGTAGTAAGATATTTATGAGTTGCCACTTTGTTTTTTCCTCAGTTATTTTTTCTGGATTTAAAAAGGCAACTGCTATTTCTTTAGATCTAATGTTTATAAGTCCAGTATCATCTAAAAGGTAATTGGCTACGTTTACTAAAAATTCTTTGTTACCAAATGTTTGTCCTGTGTATTTATCAAACCCTAACTCTTCTACACCTTGTCTTCCCACTTCATTTTTAATAACGTCTCCATCAGATATAACGACCATTTTAGTAGGCACACTTTCATCTTTATTGTCTGAGAGGGTAACAGGTTTAACCCTATTTTTATAGACAGAAGTAAATGTATTTTCTAATAATACAGCAAGTATTTGCGGACCTTTATTAAATGTTTTTGGGTCTAGTTGGTCATTAACCATATCCAAGCTAATCTCTCTTGGTGTGCCTTCTAATTTGGTTAAAGGCGCACTTTGTAGTAAGATGGTTTTAGTCGTTCTATTTTTTAGTGTATCCATTGGATTAGCAAAGTCAAACTTTAAAAAGTCTAAATTATTAACTATGGGATGATTAGAGTTTCCTTTTGCTAATGGCGAATACGTCCAAGGATAACTTTGGAATTGGCTATTACTACCTTCTCCAGACGCTAAGGTAATAGGTGCAGAGTACATAGAACTAACTATTAACGGATTAATACGTACACCATATTTAAAGAAAAAATCGGTTAAATTTAAATCCATTGGTACAGCTACGTTTTTACCTAGATCGTTATACAAACTATCTTTGCTCATAGCAACCTTTTCAAGTAACCATAAGCTTTTTCCACCATTCATGGTGTATTGGTCTAAAATGTATTTTTCTTCTTCTGTAAAGGCTTCTGTTGGTTTTGCGTTGATAATTAAATCGTAGCCTTTAAGTTTTTGCAAGGTGTTTTCGGCATCTTTAGACACACTATCTAAAGTAAAAGGTGCAATAAAATAGTAATCTCTAAGGGTTTTTATGTAATCTGCTATATATCTATTGTCTAGTTGTCCATTGCCTTTTAATACTGCTATTTTACGTCGTTTGGGGTTGACTAATTTGCTCAATCCATCTGCAAATGCATATTCTAGATGTTGTACAGAATTAGTAACTAATTGTTGTTGTGTAGCTCCAATTGTATTTTTTACTAAAGGAATTTTAACAGTTGCATTATTATAACTTGCTAAAGCCCAAGGAAAAATAACTGCTTGACTAGATTTACCATTTTCTTTAACAGTTAGTTGCATAGGTGTTAATCCACGCGCATTTAATTGCTGAATATTTTGATCTCGTGTCGCATCATCTTCAATAGGATTTATAAAGTTGAAACTTATGTTGCTATTGTAAGCCGAAAATTCTTCAAGTAATTGTTTCGTTTCGGTTTTTAATTTTCTGAATTCAGACGGAAAATCTTCACCTTCTAAAAACACATCTATGACTACTGGAGAATCGGCTTTTTTAATAATATCTAAAGCAGATGGATTAAGTGTAAAGCGTTGGTCTGAGGTCAAATCAAAACGCTTATATACCTTGTTTGCAAGTATATTTATTAGGAGTAACCCAATAAGTAATAAGCCTATATGTTTGATGGTTTTATTCAAATTCTTTTTCAAGTTGATAGGTTTTTAATGCTGCTACTGTATCGTTTTTAAATTGTAATTCTAAACACTCTTGTTGGTTATTAAATGCACCAGGTTTAAAGCCTAAATTATAGTTCCATAGGTCATTAGAATTGGCTTTAATTGTTTCATCCCAACCAAACCATTCTGGTTCTCCAAGCTCTGCTTCAACCTCTTGTTTGGTTTTACCAATAAGTTGATTTTGTTGTTTTATTTGGTCTACCATTTCATAACGTAACTCCGGAAACTCCTGCCAATCTTCTGCATTAAAATACTTTTGATGATGGTAGCTTGTAAAAATATTTAGCAATGGATAAAACATCCAAAAATAGAGTAGAGGCGTAGCAATAATACTAATCAGTAAGCTTATCCATTTGTTATTACCTATGGTTTTTATAAACAACCAAGCTAATATAAAAACAACAATAAACGATATAACTAAACCAGCTGTAATTATCATGTTACTGTGTTTTAATATTGAATTTAGTTAACGCTATAAACAGAATAGTCACACTTAAAAAATAGATAATATCTCTGGTGTCTAACACACCACGACTCATGCTTTTGTAATGAGCATTCATTCCTAAATTATCGATAAAATTACTAGATGTTACGTCTGCAATGCCTTCAAAACCAATGAAAAAGAATAGACATAAAAATACAGCTATTATAAAAGCCACTATTTGGTTATCTGAAATTGTTGACGCAAATACACCAATTGCAGTGTAAGCTGCTACTAAAAATAACAGACCAAAATACGATCCTAAAGTACTTCCAAAATCTAAATTACCTACAGGATCACCTAATTGATAAACGGTATAAACATAGAGTAGTGTTGGTATTAAAGCTATAATGATTAATACCAATGCTCCAAAATATTTACCTAAAACTAGCTGTAAGGTGCTAATGGGTTTGGTAAGTAACAGTTCTAAGGTACCTTGTTTTTTCTCGTCACTAAAACTTCGCATAGTTACCGCAGGAATCAAGAATATTAATATCCAAGGTGCTAATAAAAAAAACGTCGATACATCTGCAAAACCATTATCTAAAATATTGAATTCGCCTTTAAACACCCACAAAAACAGTCCATTTAATAGCAAGAATATGGCAATCACTAAATAACCTATTGGCGAAGCGAAGAAGGAGTTGATTTCTTTTTTAAGTATGGCGAGCATGTACTTTATTTATTATATGATTTTTTAAACTTATATAATTTGATGGCATAAAAAAACGCAAAAACAAGACCATAGATAGAAGCAAAAAAGCTAACAGTTTGTGGTGTAGGTTTTTTGCTACCAAATCTATTGAAACATACTCCAACTATAAAAATAATAACATAAATTATAAAAGGTGTTTTCAGTTTATTTAAATTATAATTTTGCTCTTTGAGTTCTAAAATTGATGAAATATCATTTAATTTTTTTAATTCATCCTCTTTAAGTTTTATTTCTGTTTCAGAAATCATATACTCAACGTGTTCAAAAGCTAAATATATCTCGTTCTGCTCAACAAATTCATTTACTATTTCTTTACCATTTTCAATTCCTGTTGAATCAATTTTTAAATGCAATTTTTCTTTAATTATAGTAGTATATATTGCTTCACTTAGTTCTACTATTAAATCTTTTATTTTATTACTATTCAATTTTCAAATGTTATTTCTAATTTATTGCCAACTGCTACTGGTTTACTGCAAACTAACCATCTTATCCACACTCCAAGCTTCAGGTTTAGCATTAAACAAAGGTTTGGTTTTAGCCCAAATACTTTTAAATAAGTCAGAGTTTCTGTAATTTTCTAAATCGCTTTCATCGTTCCAATAGCTATACGTAAAAAACACATTGCTATTGTGTTTGTCTCTGTACAATTCTAGTAATTGATTGCCTTCAAACCCTCTAATTTTATGTTTTACCGTTTCAAAATTAGCCAAAAAGGTGTCAATATGTGCGTCTTCAAAACTTAATTTTACAATTCTTACCAACATAAATACTCCCTTTTGTAATTTCCGCTAAAGCGCAAATCTTATTACTTTAAAAAATTAATTGTCACTGTATCACGTAACGCTAATCCCATCAAGCTACTTGCGCTTCCTACAGTTTGATTATTACTTTTATAAATGGCAATCTCTAAACAGTTAGAGCTATTAAACACCACTAATCCTCGTCCTTCATCATTACGCTTGTCTTCTGGGATGTCAAAATTTATAATATCACTGTACTTACTGTGTATTTTTTTAAACTTGTAATTTCGTGCAGACACCTCGTAATTGCGACCTTTTTGCAACTTTTCAAAAAAGTTTTTTCTAATGTTGGTTACGACATTTCCGTAATTATCAATATAAATGATACTGCCTATAATTTGGGTTTGTTCTTCATTGACGTAAGGCACTAAATTTTTTATGGGTTTAATCTTATCAATAGCTTTACCAATAACTTCTAAGGTACCACCACGTGCAATGTGACAAGCTACTTTTACAAACACATCCAACACAGGGAAGCTCGTTTCTATTTTATCATGGATGTTAATCTCAACTAGTTTAGAAGGTGCAATTTCATTAGCAATCATGCTTATAATTCCATTATTGGCACACACAAAATAGTGATCGTCCAACTGTACAGCAATATGTTTGTTTTCTGGGTTAATTTCAGAGTCTATGCCAATAACATGAATAGTTCCTTTTGGAAAACTACTGTAAGCATTTTGAATAATATAAGCAGCCTCAGCAATATTAAAAGGCGAAATAGAATGTGAGATATCAACAATTTTAACATCAGGCAATTCACTATAAATAGCACCTTTTATTGCGCCAGCAAAGTGATCTTTCTCTCCAAAGTCTGTCGTTAATGTTATTATTGGCATCTATTATTGTTGATATTTTTTTAACCGCAAACACATAAAAATTGTGTAAGTTTGTTAGGTTAGCATCACGAAAACAAAACTAATAAAATTGTACAGATTAATTTAATAAATGCAACGCTTTTGAACGAAATAATTATTGAACTTGAAGAGATTTCTCCAAAAGAATTTTTTGGAACTGGAAACGAAAACATTACACTACTAAAAAAATACTTCCCTAAACTTAAAATAGTTGCCAGAGGAAACAAAGTTAAAGCCTATGGTGACGAAGAGCTTCTTGAAGAGTTTGATAGACGAATGACCATGTTGCTTAAGCATTTTTCTAAGTACAATACATTAGACGAAAACGTCATAGAGCGTGTGTTGACCAGTCAAAGTAGTGACGATTATTCAACTTCTGAAAAAAGTGGAGAAGTTTTAGTCCATGGTGCAAATGGTAAACCAATTAAAGCCATAACAGCCAACCAACGCAAGATGGTCGAGCTGATGCGTAAAAACGATATGGTGTTTGCTATTGGTCCTGCAGGAACAGGTAAAACCTATACAGGAGTCGCATTAGCGGTTCAAGCTTTAAAAAATAAAGAAGTAAAACGAATTATTTTAACACGTCCAGCTGTAGAAGCAGGCGAAAATTTAGGATTTCTTCCTGGCGATTTAAAAGAAAAACTAGACCCTTACATGCAACCGTTATATGATGCCTTGCGCGATATGATTCCTGCGGAAAAATTAGCACAATACATCGAAAATGGAACCATACAAATTGCACCTTTAGCCTTTATGCGTGGACGTACGTTGGATCATGCGTTTGTGATTTTGGACGAAGGTCAAAATACGACACATGCGCAAATGAAGATGTTTTTAACCAGAATGGGTAAAAGCGCTAAATTTTTGCTTACTGGTGATCCTGGTCAAATCGATCTGCCACGTCGTACTATTTCTGGACTTAAAGAAGCCTTACTTATTTTAAAAGGTGTTGAAGGAGTAGGTATGATTTTCTTAGATGACAAAGATGTAATCCGTCATAAACTAGTTAAAAAGATTATTGCTGCTTATAAGAATATTGAGAACAGAGAGTAGTCTAGTAATCAGTAAGCAGTCACAGTAGACAGTATAAATAACAACTAAATGTCACACTGAGTTTGTCGAAGTGTAAACAAAACAACAAAACAGCTCATCAACAAATCAACTAATGAGTAACACAATAATAGCATCCAATTTCAACTTCCCAAACCAAAAAAGTGTTTACAAAGGAAAAGTTAGAGAGGTTTATAATATAAATGATGAAGAACTAGTCATGATTGCAACAGATCGACTTAGTGCGTTTGATGTGGTAATGCCAAAAGGAATCCCTTACAAAGGACAAATCCTTAATCAAATTGCCACCAGCATGATGAAAGCTACCGAAGATTTGGTACCAAATTGGTTAACAGCCACTCCAGATCCAAATGTTGCAGTTGGACATTTGTGTACACCTTTTAAAGTTGAAATGGTGATTCGTGGGTATTTGTCAGGTCATGCTGCACGCGAGTATAAAGCAGGTAAACGCACACTTTGTGGAGTTGAGATGCCAAACGGTATGAAGGAAAATGATAAGTTTCCTGAGCCCATTATCACACCAGCTACAAAAGCTGAAATGGGAGATCATGACGAGGATATTTCACGAGAAGACATCCTGAAAAAAAGAATAGTTAGTGAAGAAGACTACTTGGTTTTAGAGGATTATACTCGTAAATTGTTTCAACGCGGAACAGAAATCGCAGCTTCAAGAGGATTAATTTTAGTAGACACTAAATATGAATTTGGAAAAACTAAAGACGGAAACATCGTATTGATTGACGAAATTCATACGCCAGATTCTTCACGTTATTTTTATGCAGACGGTTACCAAGAGCGTCAAGATAATAACGAAGCTCAAAAACAATTGTCTAAAGAGTTTGTACGTCAATGGTTAATTGCTAATAATTTTCAAGGGTTAGAAGGGCAAACCGTACCAGAAATGAGTGATGATTATATCGAAACCGTATCTGAGCGCTACATTGAACTCTATGAAAATATTATGGGAGAACCATTTGTAAAAGCTGATGTTAGTAACATCCAAAGTAGGATAGAGGCTAATGTGTTGAAGTATTTAAAAAGATAATTTGATGAAGTTTACAGTCATGTTAGTTATATGAATAAAAGTTTGAGTCTCATAATTATTTCAATTCTGATCCTAGGTTGTAAAGACAATTCTTTTGATGGTTGGGAAAAAACTGATGATGGATATTATCAAAAAACTATTGAACCATATAAAAACTATGGAAAAAGAATTAATAAAACTTTATATGATACTTTAAATGGAACTTTTGAAGTTTTCAATAAAAATGGTACTATTAACCATAGAGGGGAATTTAAAGATGGAAAGATTTATGGTAATTTATACGAATACGATTCTAATCAAAAATTGAAAGAATATAGTTTTATCTGGGAAGATTGTGGGACCTGTAAGGATCTTCCAGCTGCACATTACATAATGAAATATGATTCTTTAGGTATGCAAGTTGATTATTCTGGTAAAGCTTTAATTTATTGGAATTTTGATAACTATAAACTTAATAAAAACGATTCATTAGAAATAAATGTCGTTCTTGCTAAGCCTCCTTTTTTTGAAACTGAATTAAGCGTATTTGAGAAAAATTCAAATAAAGAACTTTTTGTTCTTCCTAATCCAAAAAATCATAATAAAATAAAAATTGGGTTTAACTCTCTAGGGAATAAAAATTTAAGAATTCAATACAGATTAGCACAAGAAAGTAGCCCTTATGGAATGATTTCTACTGCTGACATCGATAATATTTTAGTATATGAATAACTTATACTAGTATTTTATTTATTACTTCGCAATCGCTCATATAACTGTCTAATCTTATTGTAAATAAAGGTGTTAGTTTTCACATAATAAAACGAAATCAAGCAGACAACTACCATAAAAATGATAGCACCAATAATAGCTTGAGCTGGCTCTAAAGATTTTGAAAAAAAACGGTTGAGACCAATGCTAGTAAAACTACCGTAGATTATAATAAAATGTATGACATATATAGATAGTGTTTTTTGCCCTATTTTAGTTATAACAGCTTGTTTCAAATAACGTTCAAAAGTATAGAATAGTCCAAAAATAATAAGGACGTTCCCTAATCTACTAAATAGGTAATTATAATACGCACTATCTTTAAACAAAGGGATGTCAAACCAATTGTCAAGGCGTATTAAAATACTTGATGAAAATTTTAGCATAATAACACCAACAACAAAAAAACCAATAATTTTAATACGTTTATAGTAGTTTTTCATTCCGAACTTAGAAAATAGTACTGCAATAAAACCACCAAAACACACATAACCAAACCAAGGGATAATAGTAAATACAGAACCATTCTGTTTGCTTAAATAATTAGCAAATAGTATAGGTGTATGTTCTAGTTTCAAATCTCGATATAAAGGTTCTGATACAAAAATGGTAAAACCAAGTACTAAAAATAATAGGGCTAATAGCCATTCATTTTTAAAGGAAATGGTGTAAATAGTAATTAATAGCAACAGTGACAAACCTATGCATTGCAACACATCAACTTCTAAAAAGTAAAGGTTTAACTCACCAAACATCAAGCTAATAAAAGAAAACCTTAGTGCGTATCCTATTAGTATTAAGGACAATCCACGTTCTACGCCTTTTTTTATTCTTGTGCTATCCGTTCCTTTTTCTTTAGCTTTTAATAACAAGTACATAAACACTAAACCTGTAATAGTAAAAAATACTGGAGCAGTAATGCCTCTCATGTAGGACCAAACCATATACGCTGTATTTGATTTGTCCCTAAACATAGGATGTAACAGTGTATCAATAAAATGACCTTGCAACATCATTAATATTGCAAAAGCACGTACAGCATCTAGAAAATAAAGACGGGTTGGTTTCAAATAATTAATTAGTTAAGGGTTACAAATATAGTCTTATATTTAACAGCATATATTATTAACAATGTACAAAGAAATTAACGAATTTGTTGAAGCCTTCTCTTCATTAGTTTGGGGATTACCGCTTTTAATTTTATTAATTGGAGGTGGTACCTACTTGTTAATACGCTCTAAATTTTTACCTTTTAGATATTTAGGACATGCCATACAAGTATTAAGAGGCAAATATGATAATGCGTCAGACTTAGGCGAAATCAGTCATTTTAAAGCCTTAACTACAGCATTATCCTCTACCATTGGTATGGGTAATATTGCTGGTGTCGCGTTAGCAATTTCGGTTGGTGGTCCTGGAGCCATGTTTTGGATGTGGATAAGCGCAATTGTTGGTATGGCTACTAAATTTTTTACTTCAACTTTAGCTATCATGTATCGTGGTAAAGATTCCGCAGGACAAGTCCAAGGTGGACCTATGTATTTTATTACTGAAGGTTTAGGAAAACAGTGGAAATTTTTAGCAGTTATGTTTAGCTTTTTTGGGATGTTAGGCGCACTTCCAGTGGTTAACGTCAACCAATTAAAACAAGCTATAAATGATATTATTTTAATTCCGAATGGAGTGGAAGTGAGTTTTACCTCAAATCTTATTATAGCAGTTATTTTAGTTGTATTTACGTCCATAGTCATTTTAGGTGGTTTAAAGCGAATAAGCAATATTGCATCCAAAATGGTACCTTCAATGGTGATACTATACTTTGTTTTGGTATTGATTATTTTAGGAATTAATTATACCGAAATCCCAAAATACTTCACCTTAATTTTTACAGATGCGTTTGAAGCTAATTATATAAAAGGCGATGCTGTTTTTGGAGGCATGCTTGGCACATTAATTATCTTGGGAATTAGGCGTGGTGCCTTTTCTAACGAAGCAGGTATTGGTACAGCACCTTTAGCGCATGGTGCAGCAAAAACTAACGAGCCTGTTAGAGAAGGTTTAGTCGCCATGTTAGGACCAGTAATCGACACATTAATTGTGTGTACCTTAACTGCATTGGCTATTTTGGTTACTGGTGTTTGGGAAACCACATTTGACAATGGTGTTACGCTAACTGCTTCAGCTTTTCAGCAAGCTATTCCTGGTTATGGTCAGTATGTATTAATGCTTTGCGTTTTTATTTTTAGTGTGTCTTCACTATTTTCTTATGCGTATTATGGTACTAAATGCATGTCGTTTTTGGTAGGTGTTAACAATCAACATTATTACAAATACATTTACATTACAAGTATTGTTTTAGCAGCAACCACACCTTTTGAAATGATGATTAATCTTATTGATGGTGTTTTCGCATTAATGGCTATACCAACAATGACTGCAACCATAATTTTAGCACCAAAAGTGGTTAAAGAAGCTAAAGCCTATTTTAATAGAATGAAACAAAAACAACAGCTAAAATAACAATTAATGTATGTTTTTAAATGATGAATACTAATGCGACTTGAAATTCCGACACCGTCGGAAAACATCAAGGCGCAGAATAAATGAAGAAAAGTTCCGAGTACAGGAGAACTGCGTTCGACGGGGAATTTTCGAATTGGTTTTCAGTTTTAAAAACTGAAAAATTCCTTGGCTTGATTATGATTTTTTGGTTCGTTTTTCATCAAGGAAAAATGAACAGAAGCTAAATAAGATGGATTGCTAACTTTAGGATTGTTTAATATTCGATTCATATTTTATTTAACTCATCATTGCTGAGCAGTTATCATGAAAACAAATACCAAGTATTCATGTATAGAAAAACCAATTAGTGACAGTAAGTAAAATAAACAGAAATATTAATAATATTTATTACTTTTAATTGATTATTAATATATAAACTCATGCAAAGATTTCAAATTAATTCTTATAAAGAATATGAAAAAGCCTATCAAGCTAGTATAGACAACCCAGAAGCCTTTTGGGAAGAAATCGCAGAATCCTTTGTATGGAAAAAAAAGTGGTCTAAAGTCTTAGAGTGGGATTTTACTAAGCCTGAAGTCACTTGGTTTAAAAACGGAAAGCTTAATATTACAGAAAACTGTTTAGACCGTCATTTAAAAGATAGAGGTCATGAAACTGCACTTATTTTTGAACCTAACGATCCCAATGAAGGTGCGCAATACTTCACTTATAAAGCATTACACAGCAAAGTCTGTAAGTTTGCAAATGTTTTAAAAGCCAATAACGTAAAAAAAGGCGATCGTGTGTGTATTTACATGCCAATGGTACCAGAATTAACCGTTGCAGTTTTGGCGTGTGCCAGAATTGGAGCAGTACACTCGGTTGTATTTGCTGGGTTTTCTGCATCTGCATTATCTGCAAGAATAAATGATGCAGCATGTAAAGTATTATTAACAGCAGATGGTGGTTTTAGAGGTACTAAAATTACACCTTTAAAAGATATAGCAGACCAAGCGTTAGAATCCTGTCCAACCATAAAAACAACCATTGTTTTAAAACGTGTTAATAATGAGGTGACTTTATTAAAAAATCAAGTATGGTGGCATGATCAACTCAAATTAGTAGATGATAACTGTCCAGCAGAAATTATGGATGCAGAAGATATGTTATTCATTTTGTACACTTCTGGCTCCACAGGACAACCTAAAGGTATGGTGCATACGTGTGGTGGTTATATGGTATATACAGCGTATACGTTTAGAAATGTATTTCAATATAGATGCAGTAAAACCACTGATTTTGGTAGAGATTACACACGATCTAGCCCTCAAGATGTCTATTGGTGTACAGCAGATATTGGATGGATTACAGGTCACAGTTATATTGTGTATGGTCCATTAACCAATGGAGCAACAACTTTAATATTTGAAGGTGTGCCTAGTTATCCAGATTATGGACGTTTTTGGGACATATGCGAAAAACATAAAGTCAATCAGTTTTACACTGCTCCAACAGCTATTAGAGCTTTAGCAAAACACGATACTAATTTTGCAGATGACTATAAGCTCAAACATTTAAAAACATTAGGTACCGTTGGAGAACCTATTAATCTTGAAGCTTGGAATTGGTATAACGACTACGTCGGAAAAGGAAAATGTCCTATAGTGGACACGTGGTGGCAAACCGAAACTGGAGGTATCATGATTTCGTCTTTAGCTGGTGTTACTAAAGATAAGCCTACTTTTGCAACCTTACCGTTACCAGGTGTTCAGCCAGTATTGTTAGATACTGATGGAAACGAAATTGAAGGCAATCCTGCTGAGGGTATATTAGCAATTAAATTCCCTTGGCCATCTATAGCAAGAACCATTTATGGCAATCATCAACGGTATAAAAATGTTTATTTTTCAGCCTATAAAAACAAATATTTTCCTGGTGATGGTGCATTGCGTGATGCGTCTGGTAACTACCGTATTACTGGTCGCGTAGATGATGTTATCATCGTATCTGGTCATAACTTGGGGACTGCACCAATTGAAAATGCTATTAATGAGCATCCAATCGTTGCCGAAAGTGCTATAGTTGGCTTTCCGCATGACATTAAAGGGAATGCATTGTATGGATTTGTCACACTAAAAGATTCAGGACAAACTAGTAATCACGATGACTTACGTCTGCAGATTAATCAAATTATTACAGAGCACATTGGTCCTATTGCTAAGTTGGATAAGATTCAGTTTACTAACGGATTACCAAAAACAAGAAGCGGAAAAATTATGCGTCGTATTTTACGTAAAATTGCAGCACAGGACACAGATAATCTTGGTGATACAAGTACATTGTTAAATCCAGACTGTGTGCAAGAGATTATGGATAATGCAATATCATAATTCTTTTATTTCAGTAAAGTCTTAATCTTAACATCCTATTAATAATTACTAGCTGTTATAGTTTGTATCTTTAGTACATTCAACCAAAAAAAAATAAAAACTATGACAGTAAACGCATACGCAGCTAAAGAGGCTGGAGGACAATTAGAATCATTTAATTATGATTTAGGTGAGATTGGTAATGAGCAAGTCGATATTAAAGTCCATTATTGTGGCTTATGTCACAGCGATTTAAGCATGATTAATAACGATTGGGGACAATCACAATATCCATTAGTACCAGGACATGAAATTGTGGGCGAAGTCTTAAAAGTAGGTAGCGAAGTCAAAGGACTTAAAACAGGCGATAAAGTAGGTATGGGTTGGTATAGTGCCTCTTGTATGCATTGTAACCAATGTATGGATGGTAAGCAACATTTGTGTAGCACAGCAGAAGCGACCATAGTAGGGCGTCATGGTGGCTTTGCAGATACAGTACGTGGACATTGGTCTTGGGCAACACTATTACCAAAAGGTATTGACATGGCAAAAGCAGGACCATTATTTTGTGGCGGAATTACTGTATTTAATCCAATAGTATTATCTGGCGTGCAACCAACAGATAAAGTTGGTGTTATTGGTATTGGCGGACTAGGTCATATGGCACTTAAGTTTTTAAAAGCTTGGGGTTGCGAGGTGACAGCGTTTACCTCTAATAAAGATAAAGCAGATGCCCTAAAAAAAATGGGAGCACACCACGTAGTAGATTCTACAGATAGTGACGAGTTAGAAAATATTGCAGGCACTTTAGACTTTATATTAAATACCACTAACGTCAAGTTAAATTGGGATGCCTTTTTAAACACCTTAGCACCACAAGGTAAGTTACATACTGTTGGTGCAGTATTAGAACCAATGGAAATCCCAGCATTTAGCATGATTGCAGGCGAAAAATCTGTAGGAGGTAGTCCATTAGGTAGTATCGCACTAACCAGAAAAATGTTAGAGTTTTGTGTACGTCATGATATTTATCCAACAGTGGAAGAATTTAAGATGGAGGACGTCAACAAAGCTATAACGCATTTGCATGATGGAAACGCTAGATTTAGAGTGGTGTTGAAAGCTTAATAATTATAACGCTTAAAATTGTAATACATAATTATATTAATAAAAAACTTTAGTAATCAATCTTACTCCTCACTAAAACTAATCCGATCACGAATCGTTCCATCTTGTCTGTGGATTATAACATCGGCTTTACGTTGTTTAGCAATCCTTTTGGCTTTGTTAATAGCTGTACTCTGTTTTCTGTGTTTAGAGGTAATGCGTTTGTTGCCTTCTCTGCGTACTGCCCAATTACCTTTATAAGGCACAACGTGTTGATGCCAAGTCCGTTTGGTTGATTTCGAGCTTTTAAAAAACGCTTCAAGCAAATCAATAATGACTTGCAACCACGATTTTAGTTTAGAAGTATTGGACATAGTATATTAAGTTATACTGTGGTAAGATACTATTTTTTGCTCGTTCTAGATTGTGTCTAAAACTAGATAGCGTGACACATTTTATAGGATGATACTTTTAAACTATTGACAGTGATGTTGTTAAATATAAAAACACGTATAAATACGCATAGCTAGCCTATTATTTTTGACGATCTTGTGACTATTAAAACAGCTATTATGACCACCTATGATTTTTCAGAACAAGATTTGAAACAATTAGATCAAATCAATACACTTTATACTAGTCAAACCGCTAAACCAGATATTGTAGCATCAAAATTAAATATGCAACCCTTTTGGGAATATTTAAAGACTTGCGAAGATTATCACACTAGCAAAACATTTTTAACCACAGGTTACACCCATGATATGGAAAACATGTTAGCCTTATATGTTATTAATGACCTTATCGATAAAAAATATCTAACTACAGTCATACGCGATTATGGTTTGCCACCAACTTCGATTACAGAAAACCCATTTGCAGAAGATGGTATACTTAACCATTTTGTTGCAGAAGATGGAACGCTTTATTTTATCTCTAAATATTGCCAATTAGATGTTATGTGGACAGCGGTTTTGGTTTATTATGCTTGGTACAAACACATCCATCCACGTGGTGTACATCCTTTTATTGCACAAACTAAAATGCCACCACAGTTGGATTATCCTAAACAGGCTAGAGTCGCTATTTTAGGAGATTGGGGAACTGGAGATTGGGATGATAAAGGTCAAGACTGTTGTCCAGCTCAATTGGTTATTGATGGTATAAATAGTTTAAAACCAGATTATATTGTTCATCTTGGAGACGTATATTATGCTGGAACCAGTAATGAAGAACGTGAGCATTTATTAGGCTTATTAAAAAACACCAAAAAAGCTAAACTGTACACCATGAATAGTAATCATGAAATGTACGATGGTGCTAATGGCTTATTTAAAGTAGCATTGAATAATCCTAAATTTGTAGAACAAAAAGGAAGTAGTTATTTTGCTTTTGAGATTGGTAATTGGGTGTTAGTAGGTTTAGATAGTGCATATTATGACGATAGTGAATTGTATATGTCAGGCTCGTTATATAACGATAGAGGTGGACAGCAACAAATTACATTTTTAAAAACAATAAAAGCATTAAACAAACCCATACTGTTAATGACGCATCATAATGGTATTGGGATTAAAGACCATAAATTTAATATCAATACAAAGCTATTTAACCAAGTGGTTAAAGCTTTAGATGGTCAACTTCCAGATATGTGGTATTGGGGACATGTACACAATGGTTTGGTTTATAATACCGATGCTTTAAAAGACGTATCTAAATTAGAAATTCCACAATCTACAACTCAGCAAACACCACGTTTACGTTGTTGTGGTCACGCCTCTATGCCTTTTGGTAATGGTTCTGGTTTTTATACAGAAGAAGGCGATAAACAAGTGATGCGAGAAGAATTATTATATTATTCTCACACACCTTTAGAGGCTAAGCATCCTACATTGTCTCAAAAAGAACGCGTGCTAAATGGATTTGCTATACTAGACATTAATGGGTCAGAGGTTGTTGAAACATTTTATGAAGTGTCCAATACTTATAACGGACAGCCTAAAGCAGTTTGGACCAGTAGTAGCAGCCAATAAACAAAGGTTGCAATTAGATTGATTGCTAGGATTTAGTGTTTAAAGCGATTTAAATGATTCGGTTTTAAGAACGTGACAAGCGTTTTAAAAATACAAAGACTAATAAGGCTAAACAACCAAAGACACTAAAACCAATAAATAGCGGTAATACAGAATCAGTTACAAAACTACCAATATAATTAGCTATTGGTACAGCCATAACTGTAGAGACAAATCCATTAATAGCAGCACCAATGCCTGCAATATGTCCTAAAGGCTGCATAGCTAAACTACGATAGTTTCCAAATAAAAACCCTACAGCAAAAAATTGTGTTAAAAAGAATAACATCAGTACAATTAAACTTGGATTAGTACCAGAATTAAACAATAAGACATATAATAATGACACTGCAAAGTAGGCTATAGTGGCATAATACGCCATATTGTAAGCTCCAAAACGCATGACAAACCGACTATTAGTAAATGTTGAAAAACCAACAGCTACAGCAGTACTAGCAAAAATATACGGAAACAAATCGCCTAACTGATATTGCTCTTGAAAAATCTGTTGCGATGTACTTAAATACACCATAAACGATCCTGTAATAAATCCTGAAGCTAACGTAAAAGCAACTGCATCTTTATAGCGAATAAATTCTTTTGCGCCAGTAATAAAAATACTAGGCGAAAACGCTAGACGCTTAGATTTTGGTAAGGTTTCTGGTTGTCGTCTCCAAAACCAAATAATAATACCTAAACCAATAATAACATTAAAGGTAAAAATAGCTTGCCAATTAAACAGTTGTAATAATGTCTGACCAACGGTAGGAGCAACAATAGGAACCAAAATAAAAAACATGACTACAATGCTAATCACTTTTGCCATAAAGTCACCACTATAGCTGTCTCTAATCATAGCAAGCGATATAGTACGTGGAGAGGATAAACCTACACCTTGAAGAATACGTCCAATAACCATAACCTCAAAGCTTTTGGTAGTAATGCAAATGTAACTAGCAATAATAAATATTGAAAACCCAATGTATACCATAGATTTTCGTCCAAAACTATCCGATAAGGGTCCAAAAATAAGTTGTCCAAACCCTAAGCCTAGAAAAATCATGGTGATTAGCTTTTGATTTTCGGCTGGATCACTAACGTTTAACGCAGTCCCAATATCTGGAAGAGCAGGTAATAAAGCATCAATGGATAGTGCCACTATCGACATTAGTGATGCCATTAAAGCAACAAATTCTTTTTTAAACGTGGGTTGGTTTTGCATGGTGCAAAAATAGGTTAAAATTAAGTGCGCCTTTAGCTTATAGTTATGGTTTATTGTTAAGCTTTTGTTATATAATTAAACCTAAAAGAGCACATATTAATAACGGGTGAGATACAAGCAAGCATATTATTTTTGGTATCTTTACCATAATACTAAACTATCCCTTATACATGAATAAATTTTATTTTGTAATTACGTTAATAAGTTGCTGCTTTTTAACACCAATACATGCTCAGGAAAAATCTACAGCAGGCATCCAATCGTTAATTGAAACCTATAAAAATGATATTAGAGGTCCTTACCATCGTATAAAATGGTTTTGTGAAGATGGAACAATCAGAGATCCAAAAGACCCTTGTCCAGATAATGTAGAAGGAATCCAGCACGCAACTTTTAAAGAGTCCGCTTTAAATTTAAGGCAAACTAATCATTTGTTTTTTGGTGAAATTTTAGCAAGTAACACTATTCCAGATTTTTTGGATAGAGTCAATGACTACAGCAGATTAAAGCAATATCAAGTTAATAAATATCTAGCTAGTATTGATGATGGTTGGGTATTACAAAAAGGACAATACTATAGAGGTGCTTTACAAAGTGAAGATGAAGAAGCTTGGGGAAAGACATTTTTTGAAACTATATTAAGAGACGACCAATTAGTACAATCTAAATACTATTTAATACGTCAAGCGCTAAAAGATCTTCCGCATAATGGAGATGATAATTTAGCGCAAACTATACGTAGTCAGTCCAAACTATTATCGGAAGCCATTCCAAAGTTTATGGATGCCAGAATAAAAATACATGGTCAACCAGAAGCGTCAGATATTATAATGATTAAAGACTTTTTAAAAACAACTAATTCCAAAATTTCTGAATCTCAACAAAAAGATTTTAATGAGTTGTTAAAAAATATGGAGCAATTTTATGCACCATTAGATATTGTGTCTTTAGAAAAAGAGATACAATCATTAAAACTAACATCAGATATTAATGCGAGTTTTAAGGTTTTGATTGAAACAGCAAAACAGGAGCCTAACTCAGAACAAATAATAACGGATATTGCTAATGTTTTATATAATATAAGACAGGATATTTTGATGGTAAAAGGTGGAAGCACACGCTTAAAGTTACTGGATGTGTCTAACAAATTAGAAAATAAATTATTGATAGAAACACAGAATTGGAAAACCAATACGTTATCAGAAAACCTATATAAAATTAATGCATTAGCATGTGTGTCTTTAGGTACTGGTCTGATTGAAACTTGGGAATATACTGCAATAGAAAAACAACTCAACCAACACTTGCTAGCTGACCAATTAACTATAAATCAGTTAAATGATATTTTAGTAAACGCTAGAAGTATTGTAGAATGGAGTGCATCAACCACAAAAGCAAATTATCAAGATGTAGTAGATACTTATACAGCTTTTGAACCTCTTGCGTATGGATTTATTGATGATAGAGTACGTAGCAGTATAGCTTTGTCAATGGGTAATACGGTTAGTGATTTAGGTGTTTTAGTGGCTAAATTGTCCAACATAGAAAACAAAGTTATGTCTATTGATAATCAGTCATCAATTAGAGGGCTTAATCCAGGCTACGCTTTTGGTAAATTGGTGATCATAGACGGTAATCCAGACCAAGTCGAAGTTAATACTAATAACATCTATATTTTTGAAAAGCCACCATCAGACTTAAAACCTGTAGCAGGAATTATGACTGTTTCGGAAGGTAATTTGGTATCACACGTCCAGTTATTGGCTAGAAATCTAGGGATTCCTAATGCTGCATTATCATATGATAATTTAAAAGATTTAAAATCTTTTGATGGGCAAGAGGTATTTTATGCAGTTTCTAACAAAGGTAACGTCATTCTAAAAGCAAAAAATGATATGTCAGCTTCAGAGCAAGCATTGTTTAGCAAAAAAGAGCGTACCAAAAATGTTATTGAAGTCCCAACCAAAGGTATTAGGTTAGACGTTAATACTGTAGTAAATATGCGCGATGTTGATGCTTCAGATTCTGGTAAATTATGTGGTCCTAAAGCTGCCAATTTAGGCGAGTTAAAAAAACAATTTCCAGAGCAGGTTGTAGAAGGATTAATTATTCCGTTTGGGATTTTTAGATCACACATGAATCAAACTATGCCTAATCAAAATAAAAGCTATTGGACATATTTAAACGACACCTTTAAAGAGGCAAATGCCATGACATCTCAAGGTCAGTCTGAAGCAGACATTGAAGCGTTTCAACTTAAAGCTTTAGAGAAATTGCACAAAGCCATCTTAGAGATTCCGTTAGACGATAGTTTTTTAACAGATTTAAGACAACAATTTAAATTGGTATTTAAAAACTCCATTGGTAATGTTCCGGTATTTTTAAGAAGTGATACCAATATGGAAGATTTAAAAGAATTTACAGGAGCAGGTCTAAACTTAACGCTATTTAATATTAAAGATGAAGATAAAATTATTGAAGGCGTTAAGCGCGTTTGGGCATCTGCATATACTGAACGTAGTTTTAAATGGAGACAAAAATACCTGTCCAATCCAGAGAATGTGTTTCCTTCTATTTTGATTATTCCAAGTGTAGATGTTGATTATTCTGGTGTGATGATTACAAAAGGTATCAATTCTGGTAACGATAATGACTTAACAGTCGCTTTTAGCCGAGGTGCTGGAGGTGCAGTAGATGGTCAAATGGCAGAAACTAGGTTAATAACTAGTAATGATAACCAATTATTAGCTCCAGCTAGACAGTCTGACTATATACGTCTGCCTGTTTCAGGAGGTACTAAACAATACCATACCTCTTTTGAAAGTCCAATTTTAAACCATAATAATATACAGGACATTAGGCAGTTAGCAACTACAATAAGGCAACTAATGTCTGGACATTCAGATAACAACAATCAAGCGTATGATGTAGAGTTTGGTTTTAAAGATGATAAATTGTGGTTGTTTCAAATACGACCGTTTGTAGAAAATAAGCAAGCTAAAAGCTCGGAGTATTTAGCATCTATTTCTACTAAAACCGATACCAACCAATTAATAAGTTTAAATACCAAATTATAATACGATGAAGCAGTTATTTTACATAGGAATTCTAGTAGTTATTACTCTATCATTTAGTTTTACAACTAAACCATATCCTATAGACGGTTATGAGTCAACTGGAATTAAGCGTTTATATCAAATACGAAAAATGCAATTAGATAGTGTAAAGTATAACCGTATACCTTATGGTGCGTATTTGGGACTTAAAGACATAAAATTAAATCTTACTAGTGTTAATGATAGTATTAATCAATTATTAGTTGAGGATAAGGATTTTGCAAAAGACATGAATAGATTATTTCCAGGATCTGGATATTCTGCTAGTATTATGGATATGTCCAATCCAGATAAATTACGGTATGCAGCTTATAATGAAAATGCAGGTTACCAACCAGGTAGTGTAGGTAAATTAGCAGTATTATTAGCAGTTATGGATCAAATGGCAAAAATATGTCCAGACTCTTGGGAAGATCGTACGATGTATCTAAGAGACATCCGTGTATCTGCTAGATATTGGGGAACTGGAGATCATCACACTATACCAATTTATGATATTGAAAAAGATAAACTTACCAAACGTCAAGTTGTAGCTAGTGACGAGTTTTCGTTGTACGAATGGTTAGATCATATGGTTTCAGTAAGTAACAATGGTGCAGCAAGTGTTATGTACAGAGAAGCAATGCTAATGGCTGCATTTGGTCAAGATTACATTAATTTAACCGAAACAGCAGCAGAACAATATTTTAAAGACACACCAAGAGACTCGTTAACCAATTTAGCCCACAGTGTTGTTAATGATCCCTTACGTCAATTAGGGATTTCTGAAGACGACTGGAGGTTAGGAGGTATGTTTACTAGAGAACCTGGTAAATATGTAGGCAGAAAAGGAGGAAGTATAGGTACACCTAAAGGCCTAATGAAGTTTTTAGTACAATTAGAACAAGGTAAAGTTGTTGACGAAAAATCAAGTTTGGAAATGAAACGTTTAATGTATTCTACAGACCGTAGAATCCGTTATGCAAGATCGTCTAGATTAGATAGTGCTGCTGTATATTTTAAATCGGGTAGTTTTTATAAATGTGATAGAAATAAAGATCCTAATTGTAGAGCGTACGCTGGTAATGTATTTAATTATATGAATTCTGTTATTATTGTAGAACATCCTAATAACGTTAAATATATTGTGTGTTTGATGACAAATGTGTTAAATAAAAATTCTGCAGGAGCACATATGTATTTAGCTAGTAAAATAGATGATATTATTAATAAAGATAACAATAGATTTAAAGAAGAAGTCAAAGAGACGGAATATAAAAGCGACTCCGATGAAACAGACGACTAGCTTATAGTTTAAGTTTATCTAATGCTTCTAAAGCAAAGAATTTAATATCTGGATTTTTATGTTTTTTCAGTCTATTAAGTAGTGGTTTGTACTTAGTATCATTTAATAAAATAATTAAGTGAAGGACTTCTAATTTGATTTTCTTGGCTCTATTTTTTGCTAACATTGTTAGACATGCACGCTCTTTCATGAGTTTTAATTTTAGTAACTGAGAAACATCAGCATCGTTATTACTAAGCACATAATATTCAATTAACGGTAAAATGGTTTGTTTTAGTTGGCTTTGTAATAAGTTATCTAAAAATTCTAATGCATTTACTCTTGCTTCTTTAACATCACTTAATAGTGCTGCATACGAGATTTCAATATCAGAGTCTTCATACACTATACTTAGCAAATTAAATAAACATGCCATACTAGTTTCAGCCTGCTGTTCTAGTATTTCTATAATGCCTTGCCTTGCAATTAGTAATTCAATATCGTTATCATCGTGCACAGTATCTAACATTGTATTATTAATAATATGCTGTATGGATGCTATTGCACCAACGCTACGTTTATAATAGTTGCTTTCTTTTATAATTCTATTTTTTATATAACGCTTATTAAAATTAAGTCTAGCACCACTTTTTTCTAATTTAGCTAAAGATTTTGAAGCAGCTAAACGTATTATAATATCTTTACTATTTAATAATCGCATTAAAATAGTAACGGCTTTTTGTGTCTTAAAAGCTTCAATAATTTTAGGTAGATGTTTCGCCATCTTGTTATTTATAGCTTCATCTTTTTCTAATGAAATAATATGATCAATAATTTTTACCCCATAATTTTTAAGGGCTTTTACTACAGGTTTTCTATAAGATTTATCAGAGAGCAATTCTAATAATGTTGGAATAAACATTTGGTTAGAGGTTATCCCAGCAGCTTTTATAGCTTGTTTAACAATCTTAGGGTCTTTTGTATTTAAATGTACATTAATAAACGAAAAATATTTAGTCATATTAGCTTCAGCAATGGTAATTAACAAGGTTCTAATGGCAGCTATTTGATTTTGATTTTCCGACAGAGAGAATGTCTTTACGCGTGCTTCAATTCTATTATATAACCCAAATTGTAATGCTATTTTTTGATTGGCTGATGCTTCTTTAGATAAGCATAATAAAGCTGCATTAGAGATGCTTTCATTATCATGATCTAGATATTGATTAAAAAATTGATGGTTTTGAATAGACGAATGGTTTAATATATATTCTAAAGCTGTAAATACTAAAGTGTCATCGTCAGAATGCACTAATGGCTCTACTTTTTGCAATGCTGTACCTTTATCATAAAGATAAAATTGTTTGATAGCAGCTGTCTTTACTTCATTAGACGGATGATTAATCAAACCAATAATACTAGATTTTAAAATGTGTAAATTACTATTACCCAAATGGTCTAAAAGGGATAATATGTCATTAGCATTACCTTCGTTTAAAATTCTTAAAGCAGATTTGACTGTGGTTTCGCGTTTATTTCTGGTATTGGTATCTTTATCCTTGTTATTAATTAATGTACGTTGAATATTCGTTCTAAAAGATTCAAAATAAGCTTCTCTTAATCTAAAAATTAAAATAATCCAAATTAAGACAAACAGCAATATAATAATGGTTATATAAGATGTGCTTAAGTCTAATTTTCGTATTAAAAAAATCAGCATAAAACCAGCTATACCAGTTGCTATACTATCGACTGCAACATCAATGTATGACTTGGCTTGGTTTTTAATTAGCAATGGAATGGGCATAATAGATAACTCTGTTGCCGATTTATTTAAAGATTGTTTAAAGCTTCCATCAACACCTTTAATAATAATTAAAACCCAAAGCTCTGGAAAGGTTAAAAATAGCAAGCAACCTAATGCTATAACTAACGGTAAGATTAATAGGGTAGACGCTACACCAATCTGACTTAGCACACGATTAGTAATAAATAGTTGGATAGTTAGCGCTAGTACATTAAATGTAGAAAACCAAAAGCCAAAAAATGAAGCAAGCTCATCCGGATCTGAAATGGCTCTGTTTGCAAAATCACTAAATTGAAAATCTACTAACTTAGCTACAATAACGCTTATGCCAGTAATTAATGCCAAATAGGTAAGGTGTTTTGATTTAGTAATTAAACTAAACGAACTCTCTTGAAACGTACTGTCATCGTGCTTACGTTGCATTCTTATGTACACGTTAAGCTTATGGATTCTAAGTGTCCAAATTTTTCTAATTATAGGAATACAGGTTATGGTTAAGATTGCTGCAATTATAATGACAATTTTGTTGTTAAAACTAGATACGACAATGCTGGTTAAGTATCCGCCAAAAATTCCTCCAGCAATTGCACCTGCACCTATAAATCCAAATAACCGTTTGGCTTCTCTTGCATTAAAAACCATGTTGGCTAAGACCCAAAATTGAGACGTAGCCATAACCGCAAATAACGATACACCTAGATAGTATAAAAAAAGTACCCAATCGCTTAATAAACTATATTCTAAAATAGCACTTAGTGCTAAAAAGCATAGACTAAAAAAAATCAGAGAAATGGTGGTTACCTTTAAAATAGAATACCGTCTGATGGCTTTGTTGTAAAAGTAGGAAGTGATTACTGCAACTACAGCAACCAATAAGTAACCATAAGGGAGGTTATCTGCACCTAATTGGGATAAAAAAATTGCATTAATTGTTGGTTTAACAATTAACAGCACAGTTATGATAATAAATATGTATAACTGCATTAAAAAAGAGATGTATATTTCGCCATCTCTTAGTCCAAATGTTTTATTTAATAATTTGCTTAACACAAAAGCAAGTTACTCTTCTTTTGATAATTTTTTTGATTTTTTTAAAACTTTTTCAATAGGTTTTATCAAATTTCTAATGATTTGCTCTCCAAACGCATCATCGATTAAAGCAACAATAATATATTTTCTATTTGGACCCCAAACTAATGCAGAATCTGAGTGATAATTTTTCCAAGATCCAGATTTTCTATAAATCTCTGCTTTTGGAGCAATTCTAATAAGTGTATTTACAAACTTATGATGTAGACCAGGCTTTCTCATTATTTTAAGCATTTCTCTAGACGCATCTGTACTTATTAAATTACCTAAAGCAAGTTGATAATAGAAACTACACACTTGCATAGTTGTAGCAGCATGACTTAACCCTTTTAAAGGTTCTGGGTGTCTCTTACCACCTGCTGCATAACGTTTTCCAACCCATAATCCTCCACCAACTTCTTCGTCATAAAATTTATGTTGTGGAGCACGTAAAACAGCTTCAATTTTATCATAACCTAAACGGTCAATCATTCTGGTAGACGCTTGATTATTAGATTTACTAATCATTAAACGTAAGTCTTTTTTAACTTCTTTTGTATATTCCAATTCCTTATTTTCTATTGCATCCATAGCTGCTAACAAAATGGCAATTTTAGGCAGACTGGCAGCATACATCATATGTGTATCATTAATACCAGCATATTTAAAATTACTGACATCACTTAAATCGACAATAGCAACAGACATTAGTTTTTTAGCTACCAGTCCCTTCCAAACTGGATTAGCATTAATTTCAGCATGTAAAAGTGAATCTAATTGCTTATTTTGAATATCTGAAATAGGTTTTATTTCATCGGTAATTAACAGTGGTAATTTTTTTATGGAATCATTAGCTTTGGTAGGAATAGTTTTGAGTAAAACATCTGCAAGGTTTTCGGATTTCACAGAAGTTTGCATGTTGGACGTACCAGATGTGTTAAGTCCAAAAAATACTAATCCTACTATTACGGTAATAAGAATTAAACTGAATTTTAAAAGTTTCAATAGTTTTGATTTAAAGTTGCATATATAAAGTACAAAAAGTATACCAATAATAAAAATTATAGAGGGATATTTCCATGTTTTCTATTTGGTAATATATCTTCTTTGTATTCTAGCATTGTAAATGCTTTAATTAGTTTACGTCTTGTGGTTTCGGGTAATATAACTTCATCAATAAATCCTCGTTCTGCAGCTTTGTATGGATTAGCAAATAGGTCTGCATATTCAGCTTCTTTTTCTAGTAATTTTTCTTCAGGATTATCTGCTGCTTTAATTTCTTTTCTAAAAATAATTTCGCTTGCACCTTTGGCACCCATTACTGCGATTTCTGCACTAGGCCAAGCATAATTTAAGTCGGCTCCAATGTGCTTGGAGTTCATCACATCATACGCTCCACCATAGGCTTTACGAGTAATAACGGTTACTTTAGGGACTGTCGCTTCACTTAAGGCGTATAATAATTTGGCACCATGTACAATAATTCCGTTCCATTCTTGATCAGTTCCTGGTAAAAATCCTGGAACATCCACCAATACTAATAACGGAATATTAAACGCATCACAAAAACGAGTAAATCGTGCAGCTTTACGCGAACTATTTACATCCAAAACTCCAGCTAGGAATAAGGGTTGATTAGCAACTATACCAATACTTTTCCCTCCAATTCTGGCAAAACCTACAATAATGTTTTCTGCATAGTTTTTATGAATTTCAAAAAAGCTGTCCTTATCAATTACGCCTTTAATAACGTTATGCATATCATAAGGCTTGTTGGCATTATCTGGAATTATGGACGTTAACTCGTCTCTTATCTCTGTGTCAAGCTTATATGGTAAATCGGCAGGTTTTTCTAAGTTACTTTGCGGTAAATAACCTAATAAACGTTTAACGTCTTCCAAACACTCTATATCATTAGATGAGGTGACATGTGCTACACCAGATTTAGTTGAATGTGTACTTGCTCCACCTAATTCCTCGCTAGTTACTTCCTCATTAGTCACAGTTTTTACAACGTTTGGCCCAGTGACAAACATGTAACTGGTGTCTTCTACCATCATGGTAAAATCAGTCATTGCTGGACTATACACAGCTCCTCCAGCACATGGTCCCATAATAGCAGATAATTGCGGTATCACACCTGATGCTTTGACATTTCTATGAAAAATATCTGCATAACCACCCAACGATCTGACTCCTTCTTGAATACGAGCTCCTCCAGAGTCGTTAAGACCAATTAATGGTGCGCCAACTTTAAGTGCTAAATCCATGATTTTACAAATTTTTTCGGCATGTGTTTCTGACAATGCACCACCAAAAACAGTAAAATCTTGTGCAAAAACATATACTAATCTACCATTGATAGTACCATAACCAGTAATAACACCATCACCATAAAACTTTTGGTCTTGCATCCCAAAATCTACAGTTCTGTGGGTGACTAAAGCACCAATTTCTTCAAAAGAGCCTTCATCCATCAAATAATTAACACGCTCTCTAGCAGTTAATTTCTTTTTAGCGTGTTGTTTATCTATCCTAGCTTGTCCACCACCTAATTTGGCTTGTTCTAGTTTATCGTTTAGTGTTTGTATTTTGGATTCCATTACTGGTTTTTTTATTTTTTTGTTTTGCAAAATCACAATTAACTGCGATGCCTACTATATACTAATTTGGTATTCTAAGTAGTTTTTGGTCTTTAAGGTACTGTTTTACAGCAACTAAAGCAGCAATTTTTGCTTCGTGATCTGAAGCGTCTTTTAAAGCTTCTGGTGAATAATGTTTTTTGACAAAGTGTGTGTCAAAATCTCCTGAGGTAAAAGCTTCGTGTTGACAGACAAAAGTCCCAAATGGCAAAGTGGTTTGTATGCCTTCCACTTGATAGTCACTTATTGCTTTAATCATTAGTTGAATGGCTTCTTCACGTGTTTTACCATAGGTAATTAATTTAGCCAGCATAGGATCATAGTATATTGGAACGTCCATACCTTGTTCAAAACCATTATCTACTCTAATTCCTTTGCCTTCAGGTATTTTATAGACTTCTAAATGACCTACGCTTGGTAAAAAATCGTTTAAAGGGTCTTCTGCATACACACGTAATTCTAATGCGTGACCATTAATTTTTAAATCAGACTGTGTAATATCCAAAGCTTCACCACGAGCGACTTGAATTTGTAATTCTACTAAGTCAACTCCCGCAATAATTTCTGATACAGGATGCTCAACTTGTAGTCTGGTATTCATTTCTAAGAAATAGAAATTTTTATTTTCATCTAATAAAAACTCCACGGTTCCAGCACCAACATAATCACAAGCTTTAGCAACTTTAATGGCAGCTTCTCCCATTTGGTCTCTTAATTTTGGAGTTAAAACTACACTTGGTGCTTCTTCAACCACCTTTTGATGTCGACGTTGTATGCTACATTCACGTTCAAATAAATGAATGATATTACCATGTGTATCTGCCATAACCTGTATTTCGATATGTCTAGGAGAGCCGACGTATTTTTCTATAAAGACAGAGCCATCACCAAACGCATTCACAGCTTCACTAATGGCACGATTCATTTGCGACTCGAATTCAGCTTCGGTCTCTACAATACGCATTCCTTTTCCGCCACCACCTGCTGAGGCTTTTATTAAAATAGGGAACCCAATATCTTTGGCTATCATTTTGGCTTCAGAAATATCTGTAATGGCTTCATCTGTACCAGGAACCATAGGTATATCGTAATCCTTAACTGCATCTTTTGCTGCTAATTTGCTTCCCATGACTCTAATAGCATGTGATTTTGGGCCAATAAAAATGATATTATTTTTTTCGCAAAGCTCTGCAAAGTCTGCATTTTCGCTTAAGAATCCATAACCAGGATGTATACCATCTACATTTAGACTTTTAGCAACATTAATAATTTTATCACCTAATAAATACGATTGATTGGATGGTGCTTCGCCTATTAATACAGCCTCATCTGCAAACTTTACATGAGGCGCGTTTCTATCTACAGTCGAGTATACTGCTACGGTTTTGATACCCATTTTTTGAGCTGTACGCATCACCCGTATTGCTATTTCACCACGATTGGCAACTAATATCTTTTTCATCTTATTCAAATTCTATTAATAATTCGCCTTTATCGACTGTATGTCCTTTTATACCAGTCACAGATTTGATAACGCCATCTCTAGGTGATACAATACTATTTTCCATTTTCATGGCTTCTAAGATTAATAATGGTGTATCTGTTTGCACCTCGTCACCAGATTTCACCATAATATCTAAGATTAATCCAGGCATTGGTGCTTTAATACTGTCCACTTTCTTAGAAGCGCCAACTTCAAATCCCATAGATTTGATTAACGCATCAAGCGCATCTTCAATTTTAATAGCATAAATGTTGTTATTGACTGTAACGCTGTAGTTTTTAGAATTAAAATCACGTTTTGTAATTTCTATAGTATATGGTTTATTGTCTTTTAAAAGATGAAAGGAATTATTTTTTGTTTCAACTATATCAAGACTTTTAATAGCATCTGAGTCAATTTCAAAACTATTAGAATCGTTGACTATTATGTTAAATTTTTGGCTCATAAGGTTATTATCTTTTGAAGTATAAAGATAAACAACTATAACGTTGTAGAAAATATTTAGATTTTTTTTAAGAAGAATTTAATCAGCTTTAAAAACGGAAGCTTGTTGATGGTATTTAATTGCTTTTTTAGATAGAAATATTCCAATACCTAAAGAAATAAAAGCACCAACCCAAATACCAGGTACAAAGTCTATAAACAAGAAAAAGTCATAAGCACCATGGAACAGTATAGCAAAGAATAATCCTAACAAATTAAGATATAGTTTATTAGGTGCAAATTTGGCTTTTCCCATATAATAACCCATTAAAATACCAAAGGTAGCATGAGCAGGAATGGCTGTAAAAGCCCTAACTAAAGCAGTAGCTGGACCGCTTTGCAGAACATACATGATATTTTCTGTAGCTGCAAAACCCATAGACACCATAACTGCGTAGACAATACCATCAAAGGGTTCGTTAAATTCTTTGTGTTGTTGTGCAAAGAGTAAGACGATGAGGTATTTACTTAATTCTTCAGAAAAACCAACCACAAAAAAGGCTTGCTTAAACTGTTCCCAGACACTTAGTTTATCCACTAAAGGGACATATACATTGAAAACAGAGTAGAGTAGTGTGGTTATAATAATACTAACTATAGCACCTAGTAGAAAAGAAATCACCAATAACCGTTTGGGTTCTTTTTCGTATTTATCTTTCATGTAAATATAAAAGATGATAATAAAAACTGGCGCCAAAGCCATTAGTATTAATTGCATACTACTAAGTTATAGTTTTTTAGTGATAGATTGTAAAACAGCTTGATAATAGTTATAATTACTGGCTACAAAATGTCCATTAGTTTTGCTGTTCTCTAACAATTTTTTAAATATAGAAATAGAAACTAGTTTCAAGTCTTCAACTTCATCTTTTTGAGGAGTTAATTTAGACAGTGGAACAGGTAATAGAGCGATGAACGTATGATGAAACTCGTTATCAATAATCCCATTAGGATAGCTTTGAAAGCAGTCAAAAACACCAATGTTTTCTAAGTCAGATTCTTGAATAGTTAATCCAATTTCTTCTTCAATTTCTCTAACAGCACCAGATGTTATGGTTTCTCCAGCATCAATATGACCTGCAACACTAACGTCCCAAAGCAATGGACAAATAATTTTTGACGCTGCACGTTGTTGTAATAAAATCTCACCTTTATCAGTATAAAACCAGATATGAGCAGTATTGTGGTAATACCCTTTTTTATGGATTACAGATTTTAAAGCAGATTGTCCAGTTGGCTTGCCAGTTTTGGTGACTATGTCAATATATTCCTCTTTCACTACATCTAAATTACTGCTTTTTTAAATAATTTAAAGATAAACTGTTAACCTTTTTTGAAACCAAACATTAAAAGGAAATAACTATTAATCTATAAATTAATTAATCATGAAAAAACAACTATTTTTTACAACAGTCGCACTACTATTTAGTGTATTTAGTTTTGGTCAAACCAATAATGAAACTTTAGGTACTGGAGCTGGATCTAGTATTACTTCTGGCGATAATAATGTCATTTTAGGCGATAATGCTGGTACAACTTTAACTTCGGGCTCTAACAATGTCTTTGTAGGGAGAGAAGCAGGTTTTAGTCAAACTAGTGCATTTGATAATATTTTTATAGGAAAAGATGCTGGTCGTAGTAATGTAACAGGCACTGATAATATTTTTATTGGTGTTGAGGCAGGTTTAAATAACACTGCAACCGATAATATTTTTATTGGTACAGAAGCAGGTGAACTAAACACTTCTGGAGCTGATAATGTATTTATTGGTGAAGAATCTGGAACTAATAATACCACTGGAAATGATAATGTATTTATTGGTGAAGATGCTGGTTTTAATAATACGACTGCAAATGATAACACCTTTGTAGGTAACACAGCAGGACGACTTAACACAGAAGGTTTTAGAAACACATATGTTGGTAACGAAGCTGGATACGACTCAAGTACTGGTTATAGAAACACATATGTTGGTGACTCTACAGGAATTGATAATAGTATTGGAAGACTAAATACATTTATTGGTCAAGCAGCTGGATCTGCAAACGAATATTCTAATTACAATACATTTGTTGGTGCACAGTCTGGAGGTGATAATAACAGAACAAACTCGACAACTAATGCTAATAGAAATACTTATGTTGGTGTTTTTTCTGGATTTTCAAATCGAGAGGGAGAGGATAATGTAGGTATGGGTGCTTTTGCTAACTATAATCAAGGTTTTGATATTTTAAATATTACCGGTAAAGATGGAGCTACAACTTCTAGTACTCCCAGATTTAGAAACACATTTATTGGTGCACAATCACATCCTAATAATAATGATGTCATTGCAATAGGATATAGAAGTAGAGTGGACGGTCAGTTTGGTATTACAATTGGAAACGAATCTACTGCACAAGGAAATTATTCAGTTGCTATTGGACAAAACGTTACAGTTGCTCAACCTAATAGTATGGCTCTTGGTGGTGATACAGTATCCAATAGATTAAGTGTTGGTATAGGAACGGTTTCGGCTAACGGTAACGCTTCACTAACTTTGGCAGATACAGATAAAGGGTTTTTAGTTAATAGATTGACTACTGCACAAAGAACTGCTATGGTAACTGCTGGTGCAGATGGTACACCTTTAGATGTAGATGAAGCAGGATTGTTAGTTTACGATACTGATGTAGAAAGTCTGTTTATTTGGAATGGTACAGCTTGGACAGCTTTTGGAAGTAATACAGATGCACAAGAACTAAGTTTAGCCTCAAACACTTTGAGTATTACAGGAAGTGCAGCTACTGTAGACTTATCACCTTACGTAAATACAGATAATCAAGAGCTATCGTTATCTTCTAATACATTATCTATAACAGGAAGTGCATCAACAATAGATTTATCTGGATACGTTAGTTCGGACGATCAAAACTTAACTGCTGCAACCTTATCTGGTGGTAATGTGTTAACTATTGAAATAGAAGGCGGAAGCTCAGTATTTGTAGATTTAAATCCTATTATTGAAGACTTAGAAATGGAGAATGATAACCAACAACTCCAGATTAACGATTTACTGACACGTGTAACAACATTAGAGGGTTGTGCTTGTACTACATTATCTGTTGATGATTATACAGATGATTTAGATGAACAAAATAATAGAGCTAGTGGTCCTATTTTGTATCAAAATATTCCTAATCCGTTTAACGGAACAACATCTATAAAATATTTTGTACCTAATAGTTATAATAAAGCAGCAATAGTCTTTAGTAATACGTCTGGACAAGTTATAGACAATGTGCCTTTAGAAAATTTGGGTGATCAAGAAATTTTCTTTAATAGTGATTCATTAGCATCAGGTATGTATTATTATACATTGTTTGTAGATGGTAGAAAAATAGATACAAAAAAAATGGTTATAGAATAATTATCTCTTAACTCCATTTTAAAAAAAAGCCTGAAACTATATAGTTTCAGGCTTTTTAAATACATCGTGTTTACTAAGATGTTTTTAGTGATTTATTTAAAGTAGCTAAATGTATCACCATCTTTAATTTTTAATAAGGTTTCGTAAATTAATTTAATCACATTTTCTACATCGTCTCTATGTACAGTTTCTACAGTGGTATGCATGTAACGTAATGGTAACGATATTAATGCTGACGCCACACCACCATTGCTATACGCAAATGCATCTGTGTCTGTTCCAGTTGCTCTAGAACAAGCTGCACGTTGGAACGGGATTTTATTTTCGTCTGCTGTGTCTGTAATTAAATCGCGTAATTTTTGTTGTACTGCTGGTGCATAAGCTATTACAGGACCTTTACCGTTTTCTACTTGACCTTGTACTTTCTGGTCAATCATTGGTGTGGTAGTGTCATGTGTGACATCTGTAACAATTGCAACGTTGGGTTTAATGGTATCGGTAATCATTTGTGCGCCACGTAAACCAATTTCTTCTTGTACAGCATTAACTATGTACAATCCAAAAGGCAATTTTTTCTTGTTATCTTTAAGTAAACGTGCCACTTCAGCAATCATAAATCCACCCATTCGGTTATCTAAAGCACGACACACAAAGTTATCTTTGTTAAGGATGTGGAATTCGTCTGGATACGTAATCACACAACCAATATGCACACCTAATTTTTCGACTTCTGCTTTGGTTTTGCAACCACAGTCTATAAAAATGTTGTTTGGTTTCGGTGGTTCTTCTTTAGATTTATTTCTGGTATGTATAGCTGGCCAACCAAAAACACCTTTAACAATGCCTTTTTTGGTGTGGATATTTACAATTTTACTAGGTGCAATTTGGTGGTCACTTCCTCCATTACGGATCACGTAAATTAATCCGTTGTCCGAAATATAGTTGACGTACCAAGAGATTTCGTCAGCATGACCTTCAATAACCACTTTGTATTTTGCTTTTGGGTTAATTACACCAACTGCTGTTCCATAGGTATCTGTAAAAAATTCATCCACATACGGTTTAAGATAATCCATCCATAGTTTTTGACCATCCCATTCGTAACCTGTTGGCGCTGCATTATTTAAATATTTTTCTAAAAAGTCCATCGACTTTTTGTTAAGTATACGTTTTGTTGCCATTTAAAATAATTTTTGTCTAAAATAAGAATATTCACACTTATTTAATAGTAAGCTACGCGTTAATTATTAATTTTGCGTTATTAAAGTCTGCTTTGGAATAGTTTTAGCAGATATGTAGCTATGAAGTATATTATTTTTTTGTTTTTATGTGTACCAGTGTTGTTGTTTTCGCAAGAAGATAACGAGGTTATGCAAGACTCGACTGAAGTCGAATACATTATTATTGAAGGCGACTCCATACCACACAAGTCTATTTATTTGGATGAGGTCATGCTATTAGATAAACTGACGTTTAAAAGTAAAGAAGACCGTAGACGCTATTATATTTTAAGACGAAAAACCATAAAGGTGTATCCTTATGCTAAGTTAGCTGCAGACCGTTTGAATGCCTTAAACACACGTCTAGCCACTTTAAAAAATAGACGTCAAAAGAAAAAATACGCTAAGAAAGTCCAAAAGTATATAGAAGAACAGTTTTCTGAAGAGTTAAAAAAACTCACAAAGACGGAAGGTCAGATTTTAGTGAAACTCATTCACAGACAAACCGGAACCACTGCGTTTGATTTGATTAAAGAATTGCGTAATGGTTGGCGAGCCTTTTGGTATAATAGTACTGCCAAACTGTTTAATATCTCTTTAAAGCGTGAGTATGATCCAGAACAGGTTGAAGAGGACTACTTAATTGAAGATATTCTAATTAGAGCGTGGCAAAACGGACAACTAAAATTAGTCAAATCGCCTTTAAATTTTGAATATTTTAAGTTAACCAATAAGTGGGACACTTCTGAAACTACTACTAACAACTAATGCGCAAACAAACCCCTTTTGAAGAACAACTAAACGCATTAAGTCATGGTTTAGGAGCCTTGTTTGGAATAGTCGCTTTGGTATTGCTTATTGTTTTTGAAACCAAAAAAACAGATTTTAGCCTATTTAGTGTCATTGTTTATGGAATCTCTATTATTATCTTATTTACAGCATCAACGCTATACCATATCATCTCTGACGAAAAAAAGAAGCACTATTTTAGAATCGTCGACCACGTTAGTATTTACTTACTTATTGCAGGAACGTACACACCAGTATTACTCATTACCTTAGAGCAAAGCTTGGGTTGGACCTTATTTTATGTGGTTTGGGCAATTGCTTCGTTTGGTGTGGTGTTAAAACTGTTTTTTACTGGACGTTTTAATATCTTTTCTACGTTGTTGTATTTGGTCATGGGTTGGTTAATTGTATTTGATTTTACCACCTTATCTAACCTTATGGCACCCAACGGAATCCTACTACTCGTGGCTGGTGGTTTAGCCTATACGGTTGGTATTGTGTTTTATGCCATAGAGAAAATACCTTACAACCACGTCATTTGGCACTTGTTTGTCTTAGCTGGTGCGATTTGCCACTTTTTTATGGTGTTGTTTTTTGTGGTTTAGAATTAATTTTCTGTAAACTTATCAGTTTCACTAATACCGTAAGCTTTATTATACGCTTTACTATCTATGGTATTATTTTCAGTTGAGTCATAATCCATAACAATTTTCCACTCGCCATTTTCTTTTTTTAGTATGACATGAAATTGTCCATAGTATATTTGAGGATCTGCAGAATTAGGATTAATCATGAGTTTGTAAATTCCACGTTCTGAAGCTACAGAGTCATTGTTAATACGCTCAAAAAAGCGTAGAGAGATATTGTAAGAAATATTATTTTCTTTATCTGAATTAAATCTAGCTTTATAATTATTGATGTACGACTCGAAATCACTTATATTTTTTCCTCCAGAAATCCTTACTAAGTCTTTAGAATGAATTTGTTCCATGAGTGTATAATCTAAAGTTTTAAACGCTTTATAAAATTTAAGCCAAACCGTATAATTTATAGCTTTTAAATTATCTAAAGATTGCGCGTGACTTTGACAAGTAAATGCAATAAATAATACTACAGTAAATATTAATTTTTTAAACATAACAGGAATGTATTAAAAGTTAGTAAGCCCAAATGGTTATTAGGCTTACTAATTTAGTGAATAAAAAATAGATAAAAGATTAGTGAGGTTTATTTGTAATTAGAAGAGAACAAGCAATTACTTTTAGCCATTGTTGGCAACAGTTTTATTTTAATATTAATTCTTCTTTCAGTGTAAAATGTTGAGCAGTTTCATCATATCTTGATAATACAAGTTTTGCATTTTCTGGTATGTATGCTTGCTCATAGTTTTCGCCAGCAAACATTTTTACAGAATTCAATGAGTCAAATTGAAGCACCAGAAAAAACTCCATTTCATCATTCCTTTCCATTGTTGAAATACTGACTTTTTCCAAGCCTTCAACACCTTTCCTTTTTACTTCAGGAAACACCTCATTGATAAGCATAGCCTCATAAATTGGGGCATTATCTATGGTTGTCCATCCTTTCCAAGTTCGGATAATTTTATGATTCACTAGAGGTCGTTTTTTATTTTAACATTAAAGGATTTTCCAAAGAAAATATTCTTTATAATGGAATGCTGTTCCAAATTTCTAAATAAACTTTCCACTCACCGTTCTCTTTTCTCCATACATTAACGTATTTACCCTTCCAAGATATTTTTTCGCCTTCAGGTGTGAGTGTTGTTCCTTCGTAAGTTCCATAGGCATATGCATTTTCATTAACTACTTTTATTTCACTAGGAAATATTTTGTGACTAACAATCTTGACATTTTCAGGCATCGTAAAATGCTTTGAGATGTCATAGAACCCTTCAATAATTTCGCTGTCATTTGGAAACAGTTTTGCATCTGTAGTATAGCGCTCTACAATTCTGGTGATATTTCCATTGATAAAGTTCATTGAGAACTCTTCTTTGCTTTTGAGAATGACGTTAATGTCTTCTTCACTACCGATAAAGGTTTGAGCAAAAGCTGTACTTGAAAAAGTCAGTAAAATAGCTATCAATATATTTTTCATAAGGTTAGTTTTTAATTGTTGCCAACGTCTCCGTATATGAAACGTAGCGTGTTAAAAGACGCTATAGTTTCGGGTTAAACACGAGCCGAATTTTTAAATTTTACTATTTATTTTATTTTTGGGAAATTGTCAAATTTAAAAATTTGATGACCTTATGTATGTCTTAATTTTGTTAAATCAACTAGTAGGCTATGAGATAAATAAGTTTTTAGTATTTAGTTTTTTCTAATTCAAATTCACAAATTGAATACTCTTATTTTTATTTCGATCTCTTTTTGTCATTATATTATTTCTAATCTTGATAAATTATTTTAATTTTTACATCCGCTATTCCAGATTCTATATTAACTTTCGATCTTCTGTAGCCAATATATACGTCTTCATTGATGGATAAAGAAGTCTTTCCTTCATATTTAGAATGTGTGCTGCTGTTTAAATTGATATCATCTAAAATGTTAGTATCGATAGAAATTTTATTATCATTCTCATCATAAAAAGAGTATTCAAGTGATTTAACTTGAAGAACTCTACCTAAAACTAAATTTTCATCACCTTCAATTGCATCTAAACAATTGCCTGTTAGCTCTTCCAATTTATTTTCTATTGAAATTTCCGATATAGCCCATTCTTTAGCCTGATTAAATGAAATTTTTACTTTTTGAACCCTATTATTATTTAAAGCACCTACAATATTTACATTTCCACCAAAAATTTTTGCAAGGTTTACTTCTAAAGCATTTTTTTTGTTAATCGAATAAGATGTGTTTTGTAAAAAAGAATTAGTTTCTCTAGCTGATATATTTAAGCATTCGTCTTGGAAAGCCTTTATCAATTCTTGGTCATCATTATAAGTAATTATAGTCCCAGCTCCCCAATCAGTTCTTGGAATGATAAAAGGTGTGTATTTATATTCTTTTATAATTTTAACCAAAGGAGATTTATTTCCCAATAATGCTTTAGTGGGAGAACAACCTGTAAAAAAGAATATTAATAAAGAAATAGTAAATCCGATAAATTTAATTTTTTTCATGATTTTTATTTTAAAAAGTTATTTAATTATAACACTACTCGCTAAGCATTTCTTTAAATTTTTTGAATTCTTGAAAAGTATTTTCGTTTTCAATGCTTTCATTAATCCTTTTATTCATTTCAGCTACTCTGATGGGAACATCAGGATAACATCTTCTATTTTCGTAATATGTTGATTCAAAAAAATAATTATCAAAAATTTGGTTAATGGGCTTGCCAATAAAATCATTGATTGCAGTAGACAAGCCATAATCAATTTTTCCGGCAATTCTAGAGGTATACTCTCCTTGTAAAAACTTAAGATATACTTCAAGAGCAAATATATCTGCAAGATACTCTTCTTCCTCACATTTAGGATTTGAATTAGGTGTGATTTTTTTTCTTTCAGCATGATATATTTCATGGGAAATTAAAAAAACCATCATTTTAGTTAACTCACTTTCCATGTAACTTTGCAACATTAGATTATATAAAAAAAGTGAACTTGAAGCTTGTATACATGAAACTTGTATTTCTTCATTATCTAAACTATCAACTAAAATTTGAAAGTCAGGTGGTAATTTTGTCTTATTTACAGCATATAATAGTAGATCAACAATTGGATCTTCCATTCCTAACTCGTTGGATAAATAAAACCCATTTGAAAAGGGTATATTGTAATCTTGGTATTTATTAATTACATTGAGATTATTGTCAATTTTATTTTTTAATAAATTCACAATTTGTGAATCATAATCATCAAAATCTTCAGACCAAATATCAGTTTTATCTAATAATTTTTTTGTCTCCAAGTTATTTAAATAATAAAACTTTGGCAGACTTTCTTTTTCAATCAAGTACAAATAATCAGTTATAGTATTTCTTAGTCCAGTTTCATAATAAGTATCATTCAGATCATCAAAAAGATTGTAGGCTATGATGGGAGTTAAAAAGTCGTCATAATCATTAACTATATATTTAATTTCTTGCTCTTTTAAAAAACTGACTAATGATTTTTTTATAATATTTCTGAGAATTCCAGTATAGATTGTTAATTTACCATCTTTAGGTTCGTGCAAATCAACTCTTTCACTTTCAATTAGATTAATTTTCAGATTTAATTCTGTATTATATTTTTTATTGATAAAATATTGTACTGAATCCAAAATCTTATCAAGTTTTATTGAAATATATTTTAATGATTTTTTTTTTGCTTTTTTCGCTTTAAGAACTGAAATATATTTAGTAAAATCATAGAGAACTCCTTGCGAGTTTCTTAATGAATCTATTACTAGATTTATATTTGAGGAATCAAATTCTGTAGTTTCAAACATAAATTTTGAAAAATAATTTTGATAATCTAAATCAAAATTCCTTATAGAAGATTTTTTATCATATTCTAAAGCCTCTAATTTTCTTTTTTTTTCTAAGTTTTTAAAACTAAAAAGGTTTTTTATTAGATAATAGGAAAAAAAATTTGAATTCATATCCTTTATATCTTTACTATAAGATCTTGTGTAAGAGCCTTTATAAGAAATTGGATAGCATTCTGGCTGGAACGATTGTGCAAATAGTACACCAGTATTTAAAATAAGTATTATTAAGATTTTAGTTGACTTCATATAAATTATGCTTCCTAAATTTAGTTGTTTTTTAGAGTATATAAAAATCACTTTTAAATATCATTTTTTACGTTCTGTCACAATGAATACAACTCCATAAATCACAACAAAAGTTATCCATGTCCCATCGTAATAACCAGTGATAACAACACGAAGTTTTTTGTTATACATTAAACCTACAAAATAAAAACACCAAATAAAATACGTAGAACTACGTATTTTTTAAACGGTTTTACTGGTCTTAACGATTAAAAACCAATAATATATGAGTTGTAAAACGCTATATAAGGAAGTAGATGTATAAATAAGTTATCCCTCAATCACCTCCTTATATTCCTCAAAAAAAGCCTCAAACAAACTCATGTGTGTGTTAAAAAACACCATAACCTCTTGCCAGGTATTTTTGTTGTGTATGGAGACTTTTTGTGGTAAGGTGACGTAAATTCTAGAAATTTCTTTTCCGTTATCTAAAAGGTAGTCTTCGTCATAAATAGCTTCAGGAAGGTAATCGTCCAACAAAATAGATTTTAAAGCAGTTAACTTCTCCCAGTACTTGATGCGATATTCTAAGTCGTCTTCTACATCTAAAGTCACCATTGCTTTTTTGTTATCGAAGTAAAACTTAAAACTCACGCCTTTTAGTTTTGTGTTGTACAAGATCCACTTTCTAGGAAAAGATTTCCCAAAACTGGTCCAAAATAGTTGCTTGAGTTGTTTAGATTCTTCCTTAGAAAACATGGTTGTTAGTAGTTAGTGTTTAGTAGGTAGTAATTAGTTTCAAAGATTTATTTTTATTTATTCATAACGTCACTTCGAGTGAAATTTTGCAAAAATTTTGTATCGAGAAGCTTTACAACATTCGCTTGTTCTCGATACTTCGCTTCGTTGTCGCTCAACTCGAACTGACGCTTAAATTAAATACGCAATTACAATTCCTAAAACGATAGTGGTTAGTTTGGCTAGGTTAAACTTATGACCTTCGCTACTTTCAAACAAAATAGTGGTACTAATATGTAAAAAGATACCAATTACCAACGCAGAGACCTCGTAATAATAGTATTCAAAAAACTGAAATTGAGTCGATAAAAAGACACCTAAAGGCGTCATTAACGCAAACAACAGTAAAAATAATATGCTTTTGGTTTTACTTAATTTTGAGGCTAAGAAAAACGTAGATAATATAATCGCAACAGGTAGTTTGTGGATGATAATTCCATAAATTAAATGCTCATGTGCTTCCATTGGGATACCTTCCAAAATACTATGGATACTCAAACTAATAAATAGTAACCACGGAAAATCTACACTACTCTTATCCAAATGTACATGACCATGTTCTGCTCCTTTAGAGAAAAACTCTAAAATAATTTGTAGTAAAATACCCATCATGATAAACAAACCAATAGGTTTGTCTTGACTGTTATACACTTCAGGTAAAAAGTCGAAAACCGTTATAGACAGTAAAAACGCACCACTAAAAGCGAGTAATAATTTAAGATTGCGGTTGTGTTTAGGCTTAAACACTAAGACTAACAAAAATCCTAAAACAACAGCTATAATGGGTAAAATAAAGTTTTGCATGTGTTGTATTACTTAAAAATCATGATTAATCGTTCTGAGGTTTTATTATGGAATTTGCTTAATTTATAATCACCAAAAACATCCAACAAATACACATCAGCTTGCTTAAATAAACCTTCAAAGTCTTTTAAACTAAAGGCTCTAACACGCTCTTGAAACTGGTAGTTTTCGCCTTCAAAAGTAAAACTAATATCTTTAATAATATAACCGTTTTCCACACGTCGTTGTTGCAAAAAGTCGATACCATTTACGCTTTTAATGTCTTCTGGTACTAGGTTTTCAATGACGTATTCGGTATTCATAAAATCAATCACACCAAACCCAGTGTTGTTTAAATTAGCTTTTATGGCTTTAATGGTGGCTAAATTATTGGCTTCATCATCAAAGTACCCAAAACTAGTAAATAAATTAAACACCGCATCAAAGGTTTCACCAAATGGCTTGCACATATTATGCACTTTAAAATGCAAGGTGTCGTTTTCAAATTGCTTAGCGTGTTGGATACTATTTTCAGACAAATCTGCACCAATCACATCGTAACCTATAGAGTTTAAATAGATCGCATGACGACCTTTACCACAAGCCAAATCCAATATTTTTCCCTGTTCTGGAATATTTAAATACTCGGTCAAACTGAACATAAACCGTTCCGCCTCAGCATGATCTCTGTCTTTATAAAGTATGTGGTAAAATGGCGTGTCAAACCAAGACGCGTACCATTGTTTAGTCTGTTTAGTCATAGTCTAATTTTGGGGTTTGCTACTTCGCTTAAGCTACGTAGCACCAGGCTTTACGCTATATCTTTTTTTGCCATATATGGCAGCAAAAAAAGGATGTCGCTGCAATCCTTAACCCAATTATTTGCAAAGGTTATGTTTCCGACAAAAATAGAGTATTTTTGCAAGGTATTAGACGAAAATAATGGAAGAAAATTTCAAAATGGTAGCCAAAACTTTATTTGGTTTTGAAGAATTATTAGCAAAAGAGCTCACACAATTAGGTGCACAAGAGGTTAAAATTGGTGTGCGTAACGTGACTTTTGTTGGTGACAAAGGGTTTATGTACAAAGCTAATTTGGGTTTGCGTACAGCAATAAAAATATTAAAACCTATTAAAACCTTTAGAGTGTCTACCGAAGACGATTTGTATAAGCAAGTCTACCAAATGAAATGGGACAAATACCTCAAGTCCGATGGGTCTTTAGCAGTAGATGCGACCTTACATTCTAACCACTTTACACACTCTAAATACATTGCCTTAAAAACTAAAGATGCTATTGTCGACAAGTTTAGAGACACCACTGGAGAGCGTCCAAATGTAGATTTGCGTTTTCCGGATTTAAAAATTAATGTGCACATCGATCGCTCTGTGTGTACTATATCATTGGATGCTTCAGGAGAATCTTTACACAGACGTGGTTATAAAATTGCTACTAATATTGCACCCATTAACGAGGTGTTAGCAGCAGGATTAATCATGCTATCAGGTTGGGATGGACAGTCCGATTTTATGGATCCAATGTGCGGTAGTGGAACCATGTTAGCAGAAGCAGCAATGATAGCTTGTAACATTCCACCAAACCTTATGCGTAAAGAGTTTGGTTTTGAACGTTGGAACGATTGGGATGTGGATTTATTTGAAAAAATTGAAGAATCCTTATTAAAAAAGACACGCGATTTTCATCATAAAATTTATGGTTTTGATAAGTCGCCAAGTGCAGTAGCTAAAGCTAAAGAGAATATTAAAAATGCGCATTTAGACGAGTTTATCTCAGTTAAACACGAAGACTTTTTTAAAACGCAACGTCAGGACAATGACCATAAATTGCACATGGTGTTTAATCCACCTTATGGCGAGCGTCTAGATATAGAGATGGAAACTTTTTACAAGCAAATAGGAGATACACTTAAGCAGAATTACCCAAATACAGATGCTTGGTTTATTACGTCTAATTTAGAAGCTTTAAAACACGTTGGGTTACGTCCTTCAAGAAAAATTAAATTATTTAATGCTAAATTAGAATCGCGTTTAGTTAAATACGAGATTTACGCTGGAAGCAAAAAAGGAAAGTACATGGACAACTAATGAAACAAGGACTAGCCAAAAATATAATTTCGCTTGTAAAATTAGCAGGTATTGTTGGTATTCCGTTGTTATTATTGGTGTGTATTGGTTTTTTTAAAATCCCTGACACTTTAGATTATATAAAAGAAGTTCTAGGTTTTGGATTTTTTACGGTGTTCTTTTTTTGCATGGTAGTACTGTTTACCAAAACAAAACACAAACAAATTTCAGCATTTACTTCTGTTATATTGCTTTCTGTTTTAGTGTTTATAAAACTCAGTTTTTACCATAATTATCAGGTTAAACTTAGTGCTTCCGCCTTGTTTGTTATTTTTGAAACCGATACAACAGAAAGCGCTGACTTTTTATCTAATTATTTTGATGGATTTGTTATTACATCAGCTTTTTTATTTATAATTATTGTTCCTGTTGTTGCCTTTTATTTACTTAAAAAAGTGGATGTGCCTGGTCATTTTAAGTGGTTTAAAGGGATTGCTATTTTATCTATAATTACTTCATTATTTATTATTCATAAGCGTTTTGAGCCTGAAAATATAATACTAACTAGTGTTAAAAGTTATTCAGATTATAGTAGACTTATCAAAGACTTAAAAACCGATTTAGCCAAAACCTTATCAAATTATGTAACTGTAGAAAAAAAGGATGATACACCAGAAACTCATGTGGTTATTATTGGTGAATCTACGTCTAATTGGCATATGCAATTGTATGGTTATAACAGACCAACAAACCCAAGACTTTCAGAAATTAAGGATGAACTAATGATTTTTGATAGTGTGATTGCTCCGCATGTGCATACCATTGTGTCTTTGGATAAAATATTAACGTTTTCTGATATTAATTCACCTAACAAAAAAAATAATACATCAATAGTTCAATTGGCTAATGCAGCAGGTTTTGATACCTATTGGATATCTAATCAACGTCCAGTTGGTATGCACGAGCGTATTTCGTCTATAATTGCCAACGCTGCAACCGAAAAACATTTTGTATCTACAGATAATTCTGACGACATTATTTATGACGAAGCCCTGTTGCCTGTATTAGATACTGTACTTAAAAAGCCAACTAAAAAGAAAATGATTTTTCTGCATTTAATTGGTACACATGGTCGATTTGCAAATCGTTTTCCAGAACAATTCAACTATTTTAAAGACCATAAAGTTGATGCAAAATTTAAGCATGACAAAGCGTTTACTTTGATTAACGATTATGATAACGCCATACGCTATAACGACTCAATTATAAGAGAAGTGATAGAACGTATAAGACATGAGCAAACTAATAGTTTTGTAGTATATTTTTCAGATCATGGAGACGAGTTATTTGACACTTTAGATATGGTTGGACATAACGAGTATTGGGCAACTCGACCAATGTACGAGGTTCCTTTTATAGCTTGGTTTTCAGAAGACTATAAAGCAAAAAACAACACAGTGTTATTTGAAAACTACACTAGCAGAGCCTATATTTTAGAGGATTTTATTTATTCTTTTTCGGATCTAGCCAACATCAGATTTAAACAAATGGATAGTACTAAAAGTATTTTTAGTTCACAATTTATCAGAAAACCTAGATTGATTAAAAACAGAGAGGATTATGACAAAAGGTAAACAACGGTTACTATATCTTTTTCTCTTTTTAGGAGTGTTATCTATTATTTACAGATACTTACCATTTAATATTGAATATATTGGTTTTGAGGATAAAATTTATGCCCATAGAGTAAATTCTATTGAAAAACTAGAATCTGCATTGCACTATTTTAAAGGTATTGAATTGGATTTGGTATATGATGAAGTTAATAATGTCTTGGATGTTAATCATCCACCAGCGCAATCCATAGGGCTTGATTTTGAAACGTATTTATCAAAAATTAAAAACGATAACCAACCAAAATTATGGTTAGATATAAAAAATTTGGATACGACTAATAACCAAAAGATTCATTTAAAACTAATGACGTTATTACAACCCAAAGATTATAATTTAAGTGATGTGTTAGTAGAATCAGTACATCCTGAAGCATTAACAGTATTTTCAAAAGATTTCAAAATAAGCTATTATTTACCTATAAAACTACATGCTAAATCACCTGACAAACAAGACTCTATTATAAAGTTAATTAAGTCTAAACTTAATAAACTACCCAATTTAGGTTTGTCGTTGCAGTATGATGATTATACATTTATAACCCAACATTTTCCGTTAGCCACTAAAAATATATATGCTGTACCAAGTAGCCTTAAATTTAAACAAATTGAGATTAGAGAGCGACTAAAAGATACAACGGTTGCTATCTTAATTACTAGGTTTAGAGCCTTAAAGGGTAATCGATAGTATTACTCGTCTTCCTCTTCTTCAGTGTTGGAATTAGTTTTTTTAAAAATGGGAATTAGATACGAGATATTATAACCATATCCAACACCAATACGACCAGAATCAAATGTTTTGTAAAAACCAGGTACATATAGATTTTCGTAATTTACAGGTTGATCTTGAGTAATCATTCCTTTTAATTGCGCATTGACACCTATATATACATTGTGTATAACTTCTGCTTTAATCCCTAACATAAGTTCAAACCAAATAGCTGATAACCCGCTAGTTTTTGTACTTTCTGTTGAAGTAAATTGTGGTTGCCAATATTGATTAGTATTGTACACCGTATAATTATTTCTGGTTTGACTAAATGTGCTAGCACCTAATCTAAACCCAGCAAAAATCATATTATCCATGCCATTCCAATTGTCGTACATGTTGTAATCAAAACCTGCTTTAAAATAACTTCCACTAGCAGTCACACTTAAAAACTCGTTAGTTGTAGTTTTTTCTTCGGTACCAATTTCTCCTGCAATAAACCAGTTTCTGGTTAATCTGTAATCTGCATTTAATTCAAATCCAGAATACTCATCATCAAAAGCAGTTCTAATCAATTTACTAGCGTCTGCACCTAAACGTAATCCGTAACGAAGCTTAATGGTGTCGTTAGTAATCTCAGTATCTTGTGCTTGTAAGTTATAACTACAGCACCAAAAAAGACTAATGATAAAAGAAATAGTGCGTAATTGTTTCATCTTCAATTGTTAAATTATCGAATGCAGCTTCTGTAAATATAATCCAGTTTCCGTCTGTTCCTCCATCTACAGAAACAACAACGTTATTAAAAATAGTTTTATATCCACAAGCTCTAGACACATAGACATCTTCACGTTGATAGCTTATGGTTACAATATCTTCATTACCATCATCAGTAAGATTTCCATCACTATCTAAAACCGCATTACTAATTATTTTAAAAGTGGTACTATCTTGATCGGTTCTCAGTGGTAAAATTAACTCGTTAGTATCTACAAGACTGTAACCAGGTAATACGATGTTATTATCTTCACCTATGACATATAAGTCAAAAACATTTTTTGGGCTGTCTTGTGTGGCGTTATCAAAAAACTCAATGATTAAACTAGGTGTCGTTGGTGTGGTTTCTGGACATAAATCGTCACGTTCACAAGTAAAAACACTTGCCAACATCACGAATAATAAAACTAATTTTATGTGTTTCATGTAAAGTGACTATCGTTTTTCTAAAAGTACAATATTTTCAACATGATGGGTTTGCGGAAACATATCTACTGGTTGTACTTTAGTAATTTTGTATTGCTCTTTCATTAACGCTAAATCTCTAGCTTGTGTTGCACTATTGCAACTTACATAAACTACTTTTTCTGGCGCAATGTTTAATATTTGTTTAACAACGTCTTTATGCATGCCATCTCTTGGAGGATCGGTAATAATAACATCTGGTTGACCATGAGTGTTGATAAACTCTTGGTTAAATACGTTTTTCATGTCACCAACAAAAAATTCGCAATTTGTTATGTTATTACGCTCTGCATTTTCTTTAGCAGCACTAATAGCATCAGGAACTGCTTCCACACCAACAACTTTTTTTGCTTTTTTAGAGACAAATTGTGCAATGGTTCCGGTTCCAGTATACAAATCGTAAACCAATTCGTTACCTTTTAAATCGGCGAATTCACGTGTTAGTTTATACAACTCGTAGGCTTGAGCAGAATTAGTTTGATAGAAAGACTTAGCGTTAATTTTAAATTTTAAGCCTTCCATCTCTTCAAAAATATGATCTTGACCTTTATAGCAAATGACGTCTTGATCGTAAATAGTATCATTAGCTTTTTGGTTGATAATGTATTGTAACGAGGTTATTTCTGGAAAGGTTTCTGCAAGATAGTCAAGTAGTAATTCGCGTTGCTCTTTATTCTCTTTAAAAAACTGAATGACTACCATAATATCTCCAGTTGAGGAAGTACGAATCATCATAGTGCGCAATAAACCAGTTTGATGTCTTGTATTAAAAAATTCTAAGTTATGTTTTACAGCAAAATCTTTTACTGCATTTCTAATGGCATTAGATGGATCTTCTTGTAAATGACATTTTTTGATATCTAGAATTTTATCCCACATACCAGGAATATGAAATCCTAACGCATTTTTATCGCCTAAATCTTTATCGGATTGGATTTCTTCTAATGTTAACCAACGTGCATCGCTAAACGAAAATTCCATTTTATTTCTGTAAAAATACTGTTCTGCAGAGCCTAAAATGGGTGTTATTTCAGGTAATTCTAAGTGTCCAATTCTAGATAAGTTATTAACCACCTCTTTTTGTTTGTAATACAATTGGTGCTCGTAACCCATATCTTGCCATTTACAACCACCACAAACACCAAAATGCTGACAAGCAGGTTGTGTACGTTTATCTGACAGTTTATGAAACACAGTTGCTTTACCTTCAAAATATGCTTTACGCTTTTTAAAAGTTTGTACATCTACTACATCACCAGGCACTGCGTTTGGTAAAAATATGACGCGTCCATCAGGTGCTTTAGCAACCGTTTTACCCTTAGCTGCAGCATCTATAACCTCAACATTTGTAAACACTTGTTTTCTTGTATTCTTTCTTGCCATGTGGCAAAAGTAAGGAAAGGATTTACGATTTGCGAGTTCTTAATTATGATTTTTAGTTTTTTTGAAACTATTTTTTTATTTCAACATTAATATTTAGTAATTTGCAAGTTCTTAGGGATGATTTCTTTCCCACGCTGAATTTTCGATTCTCGCCTTCACTAAAGTTTAGCGAGATTAGACTTCGAAAGGATAAAGGTAGATAAGGAATGGCTTTTTTATTCACATTTAAAATTATTTAAAATGGCTGTTTTAGACCAATTAACATCGCAACAAGCGATGGATTTAGAAAACAAGTATGGTGCACATAATTACCATCCACTACCAGTAGTATTGAGTAGAGGAGAAGGTGTGCATGTTTGGGATGTAGAGGGAAAACAATACTACGATTTCCTATCTGCTTACTCTGCAGTAAACCAAGGACATTGTCACCCAAAAATTGTGGGAGCAATGGTTAATCAAGCGCAAACATTAACTTTAACATCTCGAGCATTTTACAACGATATGTTAGGGAAGTTTGAAAAGTATGCGACAGAAACGTTTAATTTTGATAAACTGTTACCAATGAATACTGGTGCAGAAGCTGTAGAAACTGCCTTAAAACTATGTAGAAAATGGGCTTATGAAGTTAAAGGTATCGACGAAAATGAAGCAGAGATCATTGTTTGTGAAAACAACTTTCATGGACGTACAACAACGATAATTTCATTTTCAAACGATCCAGTAGCACGTAAAAACTTTGGTCCTTATACTAAAGGATTTATTAAAATTGAATATGATAACTTAAGCGCATTAGAAGATGCTTTAAATAGTAATAAAAATGTTGCAGGTTTCTTGGTAGAACCTATTCAGGGTGAAGCAGGTGTTTATGTTCCAAGTGATGATTATTTGTCTAAAGCAAAAGCACTTTGTGAGAAGCACAATGTTTTATTTATTGCAGACGAAGTGCAAACTGGAATTGCTAGAACAGGACGTTTATTAGCGACTTGTGGTAATTGTAGCTGTGCTGACAAACATTGTTCTGGTACGCCAGAAGTTAAACCTGATATTTTAATTTTGGGTAAAGCGTTATCTGGTGGTGCTTATCCTGTTAGTGCTGTGTTGGCAAATGATAATATTATGAATGTGATTAAACCAGGAAATCACGGAAGTACCTTTGGAGGTAATCCTGTTGCTGCAGCAATTGGAATAGCTGCTTTAGAAGTAATTAAAGATGAAAATTTAGCACAAAACGCATCGGATTTGGGTGAATTATTTAGAGATGAATTATCTAAATACATAGAACACTCAACTATAGTAAATGCGGTTAGAGGAAAAGGGTTGCTAAACGCTATTTTGATTAACGATACTGAAGATAGTGATACTGCTTGGAACATTTGTTTAGCATTACGCGATAATGGATTATTAGCTAAGCCTACACATGGTAACATCATTCGTTTTGCACCACCTTTAGTAATGACTAAAGATCAATTATTAGATTGTATTTCAATAATTACGAAAACGTTACAACAATTTGAAAAATAAAAGACAATTGTCTTAAAAAATTAAAAGGATGAAACTTAATGTTTCATCCTTTTTTATTAGAATAGTATTAAAGAAGTTAATTTTTAACTACTATTTTTTTGCTTAAAATTTGACCATCTTCAGTTTTTATTTTTGCAATATAAACGCCATCACTAAAAGATGTGGTAGAAACAGTTATTCGTGTATCATTTTTATCAAGCCCTATATTTAGTACTTGTTTGCCTATTACATCGTAAAGTTTAATTGTTTGTATTGTTATAGCATTTGGGTTTTTAATAACTAATTCTTGATTTAAATTGTCTTGTGAAACAGTTACAAATTCTTCTATAAAATCTTGATTACTTAATGTATTAGACTCTTGGAAAGTAATTTCAAAACGATTAGTGTATTGTCCATTAGGTAAGTTAATTTCAAAATGTTGTTGTCTTAAATCAACGTATGTTTCATTATCCAAATCATGAATATAAATAGGCTGATTGCTATCAAAATTTTGAATATCAAAAATTCTGAATCTTACCAATTGCTGTTCGTCTAATTTTAAAACTAAAGGAATGGTTAAATTAATATCAAACGCATTGGCTTGAGTCACTAATGCTTCATTATTTTGTATCCAATTAGCATCAGAAAATAATGGTCCAAACACCTTGCTTTCTAAACCATAATCTTCACCAGAAGAAGCTGTATTGTGAAAATTGTGTAATAACTGACGTGTATACAGATTATTAAAATCTACATTTAATCTAAAGCGTTTAAAATCTGATGGTACAATTACTAACCCATCAGAGTTATATTGTGTTGTGTTGGTTATATTTTCTTGGTTTTGTGAAGATCTAAAAAACTCACTATCCGTACCAGATTCTCTGTAAAATGCTCGATGACTGTCTGATGTCAATACTGTACCAGACGCTGCGCCAGTAACCATAAACCCTTGACCAATTGGAATATATCGTCTAACTTGTTTACCTGAAGTAGAGCTAGAACCAGTAGTGTTTAGAGTTCCATCCGTATTATAGGAGTCAAAAGTAGCAGGTACAAAAGAGGGTACAGTACCTGCAGCATTTATTGTAAAAGCAGCATAACCACCTCTGTAATCGACTAACAAATGAGAACTTATAGATTGGTCTTGTTCCCAAAAATATAAACTAGCAGTATCTAATAACGGAATATTATTAGCATCATGAATAAATAATGCTGAATCCAATGCAGATGGATAAGGGTTACCAATTAATGTGTCTTCACCCAAGACAATAGATGTATTAATGTTGCCCTCATTAGGCTTTCCTCTAAAATCATATTGTTGTCCAGAAGCAGGTGTAGAGCCAACAGTCCCTTTCATGGTAAAGCCATAACCAGCATCTACTGTTCCAGATTCTCCTACATAATCCCATTCGCTGTAAGCAATGCCTGGATCATATTTCCAGATCCAATAGCTTTCAATATTTAGTGGACTACTTGTTCCGTTATATGCTGTTGTACTATATCCTGCTAAATTACTGTTAGTTAAATCTACCACATCATATAGGTTTAGATTGGGTGTAAACGTCCGATTCCCAACAGAATTAGCGGTAACATTTCCAATAGGAGAACACCAATAATTATAAGCATAATTATGTACTGTTCCTTCTTGATATACACTTAAAAGACCTTGTCCTGAATTACCAGTATTTCCAATACCTTGAACAAGCTGAGCTTCATCTCTTAAATAAAAACGAGTGGTGGCTTCAGTTAGATTGACATCATCTTCAACAAAAACAACTTCATCAGTTACAAATACGTAAGCACTATTTCTCACGGTGAGTTGAGCAAAACTAAAGTAGAATGCTAATAAGAAAAACCAAAAGGTAATTTTTGTTTTCATTGTATTAAACAAATTATTTAATCTTGATTAGTTTCAATAAGGGTATTGACTTTATGTTCTAACGACTCTAATTTTGTTTCAAGAGTTTCAATTTTGGAGTTTTGAGTTTCAATTATGGTTTGTTGCTCTTGAATGGCTCTAGTCAAAATAGGTATTAGTCTAGTATAGTCCATAACCAAAAATTCCTGAATATTTGATCTATTTACTTCATTAGGAATAATTTCTTTTGACGCATTTAAGTTCAATTTTTTATTTCTAACAATTTCTGGTAAAATATCTTTTATTTCTTGGGCTATAAAACCATACTCCATTTCTGTATTCAATCCCATATTTGGGTACTTATCTAAGTTAAAGTTATACGTTACAGGATTTAACTGATTAATTATACTTAAACTATTCTGAAGTGTATTAATATTTGTTTTTAGTTTTCTATCAGACGCTGCTCCAAAAAAACCAGTGTAGCCTAAATCATTAATAAATAATCCTCCCCAACCAGTAACACCAGTTCCATTAAGTCTGCCACCAAATACTCCAATACCATCTCTACCATTAGAAAACCCATACACTCCATTTGCTAAAGAAGTTAATGATGCATTTATTGCCAAACCAAAAACACCTGCTGGTATAAAAGCGGTTCCACTATAATTTGTAATACCTTCTATTGAGTTATAGCCATTAGTAGTACTAGAATTGAAACCAGATAATGCTACACCATCTATACCAGAATTGGAGCTATCTGCAAGTGCATTGGCACCAATATTACCGTTGTTGACAATTTGAAATTGAGACGCTGGTGTGTTGGTGTTTACACCAATACTATTGGTACTTGCATCTACAAAAAACATATTAGCTTGTGTGTCGCTTTCAATTCTGAAGTCATTATCTCCTCCAGATTCATTAAAAATAGCGTCTTCATTAACCGTTAATTGTGCAGTAGGATTAGTTAAACCTATACCAACTTGAGATTTTGAGATTTGAGGGATATTTAAAATGATAATTAATATCAACCCTCTTGTAAAAAGATTAAATTTGTACATAGCAATACATTTTAGGTTATTATTAAATTACATATTATTTGATGACTTTTAAATTTAATTGGACAAAATGCTGAAAAATCCTACTAAGTACTATTTTTTAATCCTAATTGGCGCAGTAATAGCTATTTACGCCAATGCTAACGAAGAGCAGAACCTTTTGGTTCTAATTTTGGGTATCATAACATTAATGTTTGGTGTTTTTAAATTACAAGCTACCATACCAAGTAAAAAAGAAAAAGATAGCTTTGTAGAATCTGAACCTTTAGACGAAGAAGAATGACGTTAAAAATTGGAGATACCGTAGATGTTTTGGATGATGTTTTGTCAGGTACAATCATTTCAATAATTGGTAATACTATTACTATTGAAACCGATGAGGGGTTTGAATTAGAGTTTAAGGCATCAGAACTTATAAAAACAAAATCTGCAACTCTAATCGATAAGACTTTTGATTCTGCATCCATTCAACAGGTATTATCCGAGAAAACAGAAAAAAAGCGACACTCGACTACCAAAGTCAAGCCTAAAGAACGTTATCTGCCAACTATGGAAGTAGATTTACACTTGCACCATTTGGTAGATAATGAAAGAGGTATGACTAATTACGATAAATTAACCATTCAATTAGACACTGCACGACAACAGTTAGAATTTGCCATACGCAAGCGTATCCAGAAAATAGTTTTTATTCACGGAGTAGGAGAAGGTGTTTTAAAAATGGAATTAGAAACACTTTTTAGCAGATATGACAATGTCAAATTTTATGAAGCCGATTATAAAAAATATGGATTTGGAGCAACAGAAGTCTATATTATGCAAAACCCAAAAACTAATTAAATAAAAGGAGGTGTTACTGTCCTTTCATCATTTAAAATATCAACACCATCTACTGTGGTTAATGTTCCAAAATCTGTTTCGTCGTATATAATCTCAGGAAACTGGATGTTTTCTAATAATAAATTTACAGTAAATTTTTGCTGGATGGTATGTTCTCTAAACGACGTTGGTGCAAAATCAAAAGTAAAAACAGGATTTAGATAATCGGGACCAAAATCGTTATCTGAAATATCATTAGTTGGATTGTTATCTTGAGAATTACCTTCTTCATTTCTAGTTGGTACGCTATCATTATCATCGTCATCATCTAGATAGTTTGGTATTCCGTCACCATCAGTGTCTTCAGGATTAGTTAATGGATTATCGTCATCATCGTTACCATCAAAATCGGTTAATTCGGTTACGGTTAATACATTATCACCATCATCATCCACATCCAAAAAATTAGGTATTAAGTCTCCATCTGTATCATCATCATACAAATCCCCATTTCCGTTTATGTCTTCCATTTCAGCAGGAACTCCGTCATTATCATCTTCAACTAATTCCATAGTAAATTTTCCTGTTCCGCTAGTAGAGGTAAACTCTTGGGTTATTTGTATTCCGTTTGGTGGTACATCATTACAAAAAAAGTTTGAAGGATCACTAGTATAACTTCTATATTTCAATGCGCCAGCAACAGAAAACTCTGTAGTCTCATTAGCTTGTAATTGTTCGACTAAACTTCCATTAGAGATTGGTTCAGTTAAAATTAGATCAGCCATAGTAAAATTAGCGTTACTTAATTGCAACGATAAAGTTTCATTAGGATCTGTTTTCACTTTATATAAAACTAAATCACCACAAGCCTGAAAGGTGTCGTCAAACGTCAATTCAGTAGTAATAATATCACCATCATCACAAGATGTTAAGCTAAACACAAAGAGAAATAAAACAGAAAGTTTACGCATTATTTTAAAGTTTAAAAGACAAAAATAATAGAATTGTCAAACTTATAACGCTGCTTATGGCAATTAATTTTATTTAAACTATTTTTGTGCCCATTAATAGCAAAACACAATGAAATCTGTTTATTTTGATAGTGCTGCAACCACGCAGTTAAGACCAGAAGTTATAGAAAAAATGACACGAGTGATGCACGACTGTTACGGTAACGCATCATCTACCCATAGTTTTGGTCGTAATGCCAAAGCAATGGTTGAACAAGCTAGAAAAACGGTTGCAAGTTATTTAAATGTCTCCGCATCAGAAATTATTTTTACCTCAGGTGGGACGGAAGCCGATAATTTAGCGCTATTAAGTGCTGTAAGAGACTTGGGTGTCAAAAAAATTATCACTTCTAGAATAGAGCATCATGCAGTATTATATACTGTGCAGCAATTAGAGCGAGAGTACGGAATAGTTGTAAAGTATGTTGATTTAGATGACAATGGTCATGTCGATTATAACCATTTGGAGGAACTACTACAATCTTCTAAAAAAACTTTAGTTAGTTTAATGCATGTTAATAACGAAATTGGAAACGTATTGGACATTAAACGTGTTGGCGAGTTATGTAAAGCAAATGATGCTATGTTCCATAGCGATACTGTACAATCTGTTGGTCATTATAAATTAGACTTACAAGAAATATCAATAGATTTTATGGCAGTAAGTGCACATAAATTTCATGGACCAAAAGGGGTTGGTTTTGCTTTTGTTAGAAAAAATTCCGGATTAAAACCTTTAATTTTTGGAGGAGAGCAGGAACGTGGTTACAGAGCTGGTACAGAAGCAGTACATAATATAGTAGGATTAGAAGAAGCTTTAAAATTAGCTTATGATAATTTAGAAGAAGAAAAGGCATATATCATTGACCTAAAAAAATATTTTATACAACAATTACAAGCTAACTTCCCAGAAGTAACATTTAATGGTAGTTGTGCTAATTTTGAAAAAAGTAGTTATACCGTTTTAAATGTGTGTTTACCCATTGCACCAGAGAAAGCACCAATATTATTGTTTCAATTAGATTTAAAGGGTATAGCATGTTCTAAGGGTAGTGCTTGCCAGAGTGGTAGTGCTAAAGGTAGTCATGTGTTATCTCAGATTTTATGTTATGAGGATATGCAAAAACCATCTTTGCGTTTTTCATTTAGCAAATTCAACACTAAAGATGAAGTTGATTATGTTATCGAGGTGTTAAAAGAATTTGTTTAGGGTTTTTATGTCGTATTTTTATACTTCATAAAAAAACTATTGCTCAACTATTCTACATACTTGCATCCTAAGTCCATCGAATGGGTCACTTTTGTTCATGGAGCAGGAGGAAGCAGCTCTATTTGGTATAAACAGATTAGAGATTTTAAATCTCAATTTAACGTGCTTATATTGGATTTGCGTGGTCACGGAAACAGTAAGCCTAAACTAAAAGACACCTTTAATTCCAAATACACTTTTGATTCGATAACTAATGATATTTTAGAAGTCATTGATTATTTAAAAATTGAAACCTCTCACTTTGTAGGTATTTCGTTAGGTACTATTTTAATACGAAACTTAGCCGAAAAGCATCCCAAACGTGTAAAAAGCATGATACTTGGTGGTGCTATTATGAAATTAGATATGCGCTCTCAAATACTCATGAAGCTTGGTGTTGTTTTTAAAAGTGTTGTGCCTTATATGTATCTATATAAGTTTTTTGCATTTATTATTATGCCAAGAAAAAACCATAAATCGTCTAGATTACTTTTTGTAAACGAAGCTAAAAAACTGTATCAAAAGGAGTTTATAAGATGGTTTAAGTTGACTTCAGAAATTAATCCCTTACTTCGTTTTTTTAGAGCAAAGGACATTAAAATTCCAACCTTATACGTCATGGGAGCAGAAGATCATTTGTTTTTACCATCTATCAAAGCTATAGTTAAATCGCACACGACAGCTATTTTGTATGTTGTAGAACAATGTGGTCATGTGGTTAATGTAGAGCAACCTAAATTATTTAATACCACTACCATACAATTTATAAATACAAAACGATAATTATTGTTTTAAGATTTCTATTTGTTGAAGTATTGACTGTGCTTCAGCTTGTTTTTTATCACTTTCACTTCTGTTAGTAGTTGATAATTTATAAGATTCTTCTAATAGTTTTCTATATTGCTCTTGAAGCTTATCTAGCTGACTTTTCTTTTTAAATATTCCAAACATAATCTTTTTTATTTTCAAAGATAACGCTTGTTATAACTAAGTTTTATAAGGATTTGTTAATTAACTAGACATTAACCAAATTTTGTGTTTATTATAAAAATTTAAGATTCTTTTAAATTAAAAACGCATTGTAGTCCTTACATTAAATACACGAGGTGTTAAGTAATTTGGTATAGCATATTGACGTTTACTATACACGTCTCTAACCCAAGTATTTGTTATAGAGTTTTGTACATTAAACACATTAAAAATCTCGAAACCAAAGGATAAATCTTTAAATGGTTTTTTCCATCCACTATCAAATTGCTTGTCTTTGTCTACTAACACAAACTGAAAACCAATATCTGCACGTTTATAATCCGGAAGCCTACTTTGAAACACATAAGGGTCTGCATAACTTGGTGATCCACCAGGTAACCCTGTATTATACACTAAGTTTAAATACATTTTCATGCTTGGTATGTTTGGTACATAATCCTGAAACAACGCAGCAAATTTTAAACGTTGGTCTGTTGGACGTGCGATGTAACCTCTGTTATTAATATTTTCTTCAGTTTTTAAATACCCAAAACTAAACCAACTTTCTGTTCCAGGAACAAACTCTCCGTTTAACCTTAAATCCAATCCATAAGCAAATGCTTCTGCATTGTTATTGGCACGATATCTAATTCGTACGTTTTCTAGGGTGTAAGGATTTACGTCTGTTAATTTTTTATAATACGCTTCACTAGTTAATTTAAAAGGTCTGTCCCACATTTTAAAACTATAATCGTTACCTAATACTAGATGCACAGATTTTTGTGCTTTTACACTAGGTTGCACGACTCCATTTTGGTCACGCAATTCTCTGTAAAAAGGTGGTTGATAGTATAATCCACCACTAATTCTAAATAGCATGTCTAAATCCCAATTGGGTTTGATGGCAAATTGTGCACGTGGACTAAATACAGATTGTGTCACTTCTTGATTAGTAGCTTCATCGTTAACCGTCCAACTATGGTTTCTTACACCTGCATTATACCAAACATCATGATCACCAATAGTACTTCGTTTACTCCATTGCAGATAGGCTTGTAATCTTGTAATGGTAGTATTATTTCTAGCTCTTACATTTTGGAAGGCTTCTAATGGTCCTTCATATGGTGTGTAAGGTTGATCATTAAACGCATCCGAACTAGGTGGATTTATTGAAAATCCAGCAGAGTCAATAACTTCCCATTCTACTAATCGGTCACGAATATCCTCGTTAGTATATTTTACAGAAAACTTAAATTCGTTTTCATTTTTTGTATATGTTCCTTTGGCTTCAATATTGGTTATTAAGGCATCTAAGTCGTTACGACCATGATTTAATTGGCTACCAATACCTTCTGCAAATTCTACTTCTCCTAAATTTTCATCTCCAATATTACTATTAACTTCTCCTAAAGCATATTGAGCTAAAATATCGAAATACTCTTCTTCAGTAGTGTGATAGGTCGATGTGACTAATGCAACAGATAAATCATCATTAACATCATAATTTGCACTTAAAGCTCCAAATAAGGTCTGGTAACGGTCTTTTTCTTGACCTTGGTATTGAACAACCAAAGCTAGTGGATTGTCTAAAGTTCCAAAGTTGGTTTGACGCGTTAGTGGTATATAATTGTATTTATTTAGAGACGCATTTCCTAAAAAGCTTATCTCTAACTTATCTGTAAACTGATAGGTTAAATAACTTTGTGCATCTACAAAAGTAGGGTTGAAGTTAGTTTCTGTTTCTTTAGCATTAACTAATAAACTATTATCTCTGTAACGTAAGCCAACAATACCAGTAAATTTAGAATCTTGGCTTGCAGTTTCTATCGCTACACTTGCGCCTAACAGACTAGCATCTACAGCAACTCCATTTTCAAAAGGTTTACGATAAGTAATATCTAAAACAGAAGATAATTTATCACCATATTTAGCTTGAAATCCTCCAGCAGAAAAATCGACATTTTGTACTAAATCTGAATTAACAAAGCTTAAGCCTTCTTGTTGTCCAGATCGGATTAGAAAAGGTCTGTAGACTTCAATACCATTGACATAAATTAAATTTTCGTCATAATTTCCTCCCCTTACAGAATATTGTGTACTTAGTTCATTATTACTACTAACACCAGGCAATGTTTTTAATAAATTTTCAACACCAGCTTGCGCTCCAGGAATTTTAATTAATGTAGCAGGATCAATATTAACAATCCCTTCTACATCTTTTCTTTTTTTACCGTTAATAATGATGGTTTCAATTTGTTCCACATTTTCTTTCATTATTGGATTAAACGTTAAGCTTTCACCATTTTTCAAGTTGAACGTTGCAATAATATTTTTATGCGAAACATGAGAAAACACGACTTTTATATCTGTGTTTGCTGGTATTTTTAATTCGTAGTAACCGTTTTGGTTGGTTTGTGTTCCAAGGTCATCACTTTTAATATTGACAGCGTCTAAAGGTTGGTTAAATTCATTTAATATAACTCCTTTTAAAGTTCCTGTTTGGGCTAAACAAAATAAAGGGAATAAAAAAGCGAGTAGTTTAAAGGTATAGTTAGATTGTTTCAAAGTGATAATTTATTTTCTAAAAAAGCTTGCTTCAAATGTACTGCTATTTCCTACATTATCTGTCACAATGACTTTTAAATTATTCTTAGTATCAGTAACGACTTTATCATTAAAATCGTATGTTAAGGTCATTGTTTTATAATCGTATTCCATTAATATCCACTGGTCATTTATTGTGGCTCTATAATTAGAAATACCAGACTCTTTATCTTCTATTTTAATTTTTAAAAAGCGGTATTTACTTAACCATTGTCCATCTTTAAAACTAACAGGTGTAATCGTTGGTTTTGCGGTATCTCTTGCTAGACAATACGTTCCAAGATTTTTAGTTCTTGTGTATAATGTGTTTTTTTCGTGTTTAGTGGAAGAGTAACTTAAAAAATTATTCCAACCGACTAAACGAGCAATGTATAGTTGTTTTAAATCTTCAGTTGAATAGCTGCTTACATCATAAGATATTTTAAAGTACTTTTTGACCGCTTTATTATTTTCGTCTAATTTTAAGGTATCACCATTAACTTTAAAATCTATAAAAAAATCGTCATAAAACGTTTGCTTAGGAAACTCTACTTTTATATTTTGATCCTCTAGCACATTTACTTCACTAGTTTTGACGTAATATGGTGATGTAAATGTTTCGGCAATATCATTGGGTTGTTTGTCAACACCTTTGATATTAATGTCAATATTGGTCTGATTGCCTTCAAAATCTGTTATTTTAACTTTATAGACATTAGATAAAGTGTCATAAATAATTAAATAGCCATCATCAATGATATTATCATAAATACTTAATGGATTATTACTATCTAAAAATAGTTTTTGCAAACGTTCTTTTTCGTCTTTAAAATGTTTATAATCAATTAATCGGTTGAGATGCTTAGTTTCGTTAAACGAAAACTTTCTAAAATCTATAGTAAAGTTTTGCATCCCATTGTAAAAGGTTTCAATTTTAAAAACGCCATTTTTATTGGCAGCCAAATCTTGTCTATCTATTGTATTAATTGCAAATCCTATTTTACCGTAAGCTGTTAAATCTTCAGTTTTATAATTCCCATTTTTAAGAGGAATGAGACGTAGTTTTTGCTTAAGATTAGATCCATTGACGTGCGATAAATCATTAATTGGATACGCGTAAACGCTACTAACTAAAGGTTTTTTAGAGTCCTTAACTTTTAAACCAAATAACAAGGGATTAATGGGTCTTTCTTGATTGTCTCTGATTTCAAAATGGAGGTGAGGACCACCAGAACCACCAGTATTTCCAGAATAAGCAATGACTTCGCCTTTTGTAACAATTAGATCATTTAAATCAGGAAATAATTCAATTTCAAAACTTTCTTTTTCATATTGATGCTTTTTAACATAGGCTTCAATCTTATCAGAAAATTTTTGTAGATGACCATGAACAGTTACATAACCATTTGGATGCGTTATATAAACCGCTTTTCCGTAACCGTAATGTGACACCTTGATTCTACTAACATAACCACTAGCAGTCGCATAGACATTTAATCCTACGCGTTGTTTTGTTTTAATATCTAATCCAGAGTGGAAGTGATTACTTCTAAGCTCAGCAAAAGTACCAGATAATACTAGCTCTATATCTAAAGGAGATCTAAAATAATCTTGAGGATAAATGTCTTGGGCTTGACTAAAAAAAGTAAATAAAAAGAAAAAAATAAGTGTATATCGCATAAATCAATGGTTACTGCTAAAATAGAAATAAGCTTTTAAATACCAAAGTAAAATCAAAGACTAAGCCATACTGTTGAAAATGAGATATATTAAAATGTATTTAAAATTTTATGAAAAATTAATTGTAAAGTATTATGGTTTGATTAACTTTGTAAGATAAGTATTAGTATTAGTTCATGAGTAAGATTGAAACCATTGTTGATGCTCTAGAAAATAAAATTAGTAAAGTCTTACATAGACAACAAGTTTTAAAACTAGAAAACGCAAAGCTTAAAGAAGCTCTAGAACAATCTCAATCTAAAATCGTTGCAAAGGATTTAGAATTAGAGACTTGGCACGAAAAGTATAACACTTTAAAAATGGCTAATACCATACTAGGCAGTGACAACGATAAACGAGAAACAAAGCTCAAAATAAATACATTAATTAGAGACATAGACCATTGCATAAGTCAGTTGTCAAGTTAATGTTACATAGTTTTTATGGCAGACACGCTTAAAATAAAATTATCTATAGCAAATAGAGTCTACCCATTAACTATTGCACCTAGTCAAGAAGAAGGATTGCGTTTAGCAGCTAAGAAGATTGAGGCTATGATTACACAATTTGAGCAAAGCTATTCTGTTAGAGATAAGCAAGATGTATTAGCTATGTGTGCTTTACAATTTGCAAGTCAAGTAGAGCAGAAAGCGATAGATAATAACCAAGTGACAGAGCATGTTCAGGATAAGCTAGAAGCTTTGAATGATATGTTACAATCACATCTTAGTTTATAATACGTTCTTATAACATAACAATATTAGGTTACTGCCTACATTAATTATTTTTTTGATAAACTCAACGTTAATTCTTTAAAAAGGGTGAGTTTTAAGCTGTAAAAGCGTGCTGCTAATAGTAATTTATTGCTATTTAGGCAGATTATTGATCAGCTTGTTAGCCCTAAACTTGTTTTTAAGGAGTTTATACAAAACCAAAATTAGTGTAGGCTTTTTTTATATATATAAACAATCAAAAATGGATAATACAATTTTAATAATTGCAGGTATTGCAATAGGAGCCATAATTGGATTTATAATAGCTAAAGTGTTAGAGCGCAATAACGCATCAAAGCTTATTAAAAGTGCAAAAAAATCTGCAGCTGGTATCATCAAAGAGGCTAATGTAGAAGGAGAGGGTATCAAAAAAGACAAAATACTTCAAGCAAAAGAAAAGTTTTTAGAGCTTAAAGCAGAGCATGAAAAGGTCATTTTATCTCGTGATAAAAAAATGGCAGATGCCGAAAAAAGAATAAGAGATAAAGAATCTCAAATATCTAGTGAGTTATCTAAAAACAAAAAGCTAAACGTCGATATTGAAGACAAAGTAAAAGACTACAATCATAGATTAGATGTTTTAGAAAAAAAGCAAGAAGAGCTAGATAGATTACATAAAAGTCAAGTAGAACAATTAGAAGTTATTTCTAGTTTATCTGCTGAAGAAGCAAAAACACAATTAGTTGAATCTTTAAAAGGAGAAGCTAAAAGTGATGCTATGGCTTACATCCAAGACAAAATGGAAGAAGCTAAATTAACTGCTCAACAAGATGCTAAAAAGATTATTATAAATACCATCCAACGTATTGGTACTGAAGAAGCAGTAGATAACTGTGTGTCTGTATTTAATATTGAAAGCGATGATGTAAAAGGACGTATAATTGGTCGTGAAGGACGTAATATTAGAGCAATTGAAGCAGCAACAGGAGTAGAGATTATCGTAGACGATACACCTGAAGCTATTATATTATCTTGTTTTGATTCGGTTAGAAGAGAGGTTGCACGTTTATCGCTTCATAAATTAGTCACAGATGGTCGTATCCATCCAGCACGTATTGAAGAAGTAGTTAAAAAGACGCAAAAACAAATAGAACAAGAAATAATCGAAGTTGGTAAACGTACAGTTATCGATTTAGGAATTCATGGATTACATCCAGAATTGATAAAAATGGTAGGTCGTATGAAATATCGCTCTTCTTATGGACAAAATTTATTGCAGCACTCACGTGAAGTAGCAAAACTTTGTGGCGTTATGGCTGCAGAGTTAGGCTTAAATCCTAAATTAGCTAAGCGTGCAGGACTATTGCATGATATAGGAAAAGTACCAGATGCTGAAGCTGATATGGAAACACCTCACGCTATTTTAGGTATGCAATGGGCAGAAAAATTTGGCGAAAAGCCAGATGTTTGTAACGCGATTGGAGCACACCACGATGAGATTGAAATGAAATCTTTATTATCACCAATTATACAAGTATGTGATGCGATTTCTGGAGCACGTCCTGGAGCTAGACGACAAGTTTTAGATAGTTACATACAACGTTTAAAAGATCTAGAAGACATTGCATTTGGGTTTAATGGAGTTAAAAAAGCGTATGCTATACAAGCAGGTAGAGAATTACGTGTGATTGTAGAAAGTGAAAAAGTTAGTGACCAAAATGCTGCGGATTTATCATTTAGTATTTCACAAAAAATCCAGACAGATATGACGTATCCTGGACAAGTTAAAGTAACAGTAATTAGAGAAACTAGAGCAGTTAATATTGCAAAATAATTTCTAAAAAGTATATATTAAAAAATCCAGCTTACTGCTGGATTTTTTTGTTAGGTATCGTGATAATAAATGTCGTGCCTTTATTGACTTTACTGTCAATATCAATGTGACCATTAAAGGCTTCAATTTGACTTTTGACTAAATATAATCCCACACCTTCCGCTTCTGGATTATTATGAAAGGTTTTATAAAGCTCAAAAATAGAATTACCATATTTTTCTAAATCAATACCAATACCATTATCTTCTACTGTAATAATTAGCTCATTATTAGCTTGTTCTAAATTAACATTGATAATGGGATCACGATTTGGATGCTTGTACTTTATGGCATTAGACAGTAAGTTTTGAAAAATACTCTCAAAATAAGAATGGTTATAATAAATATAATACTTTGGGTCTATATTGTTATTTATTGTTGCGTTGTTTTTAGTAATAACAAAGTTTAAGCTTTGTATAATACTATTTAATTCTTTGGCGAGATAAAGTTTAGAAATTTCGGTGTTTTTGTTATATTGAACTGAAACAATTTCTTTTAAGCTATTAATCGTTTTTGTTAAAGAATCTGATAACGTATTTAGATAATCTATAACTTCTTCTTTATCATTTATTGATTCAGCATCTTTATAAAAGCCTAACAAACTTTCAAAATTACCTGCATGTTGTTTTAGATTATGGGTAACTATATGTGCAAAATTTTGTAGCTTATTATTTTGTCTAACCACTAAATCTAGTGTTTGTTGGACTTTTTGTTCATTCTCTGCATATTCAGTAATGTCTACATGCGTTCCAATAATTCTAGTTGCTTCACCAGATGTGTCCTTTTCTATAATTTGACCTCTATCTAGAATCCATCGGTAAGATCCATTTTTATGTTGCACTCTATGCTTATTTTCATAAATAGGATTTAAACCATTTAAATGATCTTTAAAGTCTTGAAAATATTTATCTCTGTCTTCAGGATGTACACGATCATTCCAATCGTTTGGGTTTTTTCCAAAATCAGCATCATCTTCAAAGCCAATAATAGCTTTGGAGGGTTTAGAAAAGAAAACTTGATTATTAGTAGCACTATAGTCCCAAATACCAACTTTAGATATTTCTAAAGCCAATTGCCATTTTACATTTTCAAAATGTGGTGCATTTGGGTTGAAGTGAAAACCATCAAATAACTCTGACATAAGTAAGTTTTTAATCAAGTTAGTTTAGGGATTCAGTCTAATAGACAAAGCAAATATAGTTAAATATGCCGATTAAAAACAAATAAATCCGATAAAAAGAGCTACTTTCTAGGATGAAAATGGTTAATAACTGTTGTTAAATGACTTCTATCTAGATGCGTATATATTTCTGTAGTTGTTATACTTTCATGACCTAACATAAGCTGTATGGCTCTTAAATCGGCACCATTTTCTAGCAAATGTGTAGCAAATGAATGTCTAAACGTATGAGGAGAAATAGTCTTATTTAAATTAATTTTTATTGCTAAATTCTTAATTATTGTAAAGATCATCGCTCTTGTTAATTGTTTTCCTCTTCTGTTTAAAAACAAAATATCTTGATGATCTGGATAAATATTTAGATGTACTCTAACTTGATTTTTATAAATACTTATATATTTTTGAGTGTCATCTATAATGGGTACAAAGCGCTGTTTATGTCCTTTTCCAGTTACTTTTATAAACCCTTCATCAAAATATAAATCTGAAATTTTGAGATTAATTAGTTCGCTAACACGTAATCCGCAACTATATAATACTTCCAATATAGCTCTATTACGTTCGCCTTGCGGATGGCTTAAATCTATAGCGTTTATAAGTTGGTTTATTTCTACTTCACTTAAAGTATCAGGTAATTTTCTACCAATTTTTGGCGAATCTATTGTGTCCAAAGGGTTGTCATTTCTGTAATCCTCAAAAACTAAATAACTAAAAAATCCTTTAAGTCCAGATATTAAACGCGATTGCGACCTAGCACTTAAAGTTTTTGCAACATGATAAACAAATTGTTTAATATTGTTGCTGTTTACCGTAATTGGTGTAGCAATTATGTTGTTAGCATCTATATATTCAATAAGCTTATTAACATCTAACACATAGCTTTTAATAGTATTGTCCGATAAACCTCTTTCAATTTTAAGATATAAAGTGTAATCTGTTATTGCCTGTTTCCACGTCATATAAGTATAAAGATAATATTTTAAGAGCAGAAAAAATAAATGATTTTATAATATATTGAAAACCAAACATTAAGAAAATTTATGTTGATAAAATTGTTAATAACTTGTTAACAACCTTAAATTAATATTAAATTATTGCTTAGCTTCGTTCTATTAATCAAATAAACTTAATTTAATTATGAAAAAATTATTAATGATTGCTGCAGTAGCAGTATTTGGATTGACTTCTGTCAATGCTCAAGATTCAGACTCAGGACAAACTGCTGAAGGTAAGTGGTTAATTGAAGCTAACACTGGTAATGCAATGTTAGGTAACACGGGGTTTTATTTATCTACTTCAGACGGAGTTACCTCTTACAACATCGGTTTAGATGGAGGTTATTTTGTTATTGATGATTTAGCTATTAAAGCTGGTTTAGGTTATGGTGGTGTGTCTACAGATTTAGGTGATACTTCTACTTTTTCTTACAGAATTGGAGGTAAGTATTATGTAAATAGCATGATTCCTGTAACACTAGATTTAACTGGTGCTTCAATAAAAGATGCTACAGAAAACCCAATGTGGTTAGGAATCGGAGCAGGTTATGCTTGGTTTATTGGAAATAATGTTTCTATAGAGCCTGGATTACGTTATAACCACTCTTTAAATGAAGATTTTACAGATGAAGGTATTTTTCAATTTAATGTAGGATTTGCACTATATTTCTAGTATTTAAATATTTTATTAAAAAAACCGAAGCTTAATAGCTTCGGTTTTTTTTATGACATAACTTTAAAATGGATGTTTTAAACAGGTTAAGTATTTGATTTTTAGATTATTACTAGTGTTTGGTTTTGTTTTATTAAATTTTACTTGTTTAAACTCTTTATTGGTGCTAATTTTACTATCATATATAAACTTAACTTATTTAAATTATGAAAAAATTATTAATGATTGCTGCAGTTGCAGTATTTGGATTAACTAGTGCTAATGCACAAGATGTAAATTTTGGTGCTAAAGCTGGTGTCAATTTTGCAACTATTACTGGAGATGATACTGATGGTATAGAATCGAAAATTGGTATTCATATTGGACTTGTTGCCGAAATAGAAATTTCAGAGAATTTTTCATTTCAACCTGAATTATTATATTCTGCACAAGGAGCTCAGGATGACTATTCTGAATCAGAAAACATTAACGGTTTCACATATTCTTACACGGAAGAAGCAAAAGCAAAATTAGACTACATTATCTTACCTCTAATGGCTAAATATTATGTTGCAGACGGTTTTAGTATAGAAGCTGGTCCACAAATAGGTTTCTTAGTTAAATCTGAAGAAGAGGTTAGTTTTAGTGAAACTATAAATGGTCAAACGGAATCTGGAACAGAATCAGCAGATACTGATGATTTTACAAGTGGTGTTGATTTTGGTTTAAATTTTGGACTAGGATACAAATTAGATAGTGGACTTAACTTTAGCGCTAGATACAACTTAGGATTATCTAACATTAATGATGGAGAAGGTTCAGATGAATTTGAAAATCAAAATGCAGTATTTCAGGTTTCTGTAGGCTTTTTCTTTTAATATATAATATTCTTAAAGAATCTAACCGAAGCTTTTTGCTTCGGTTTTTTTATACCATAACTTTTGTATTTTTACACTATGAAAAAATTAATCATCATAAACGGACCTAATCTCAATTTATTAGGAAAACGAGAACCTAATATTTATGGAAGTTTAAGTTTTACTGAATTTTTAGATACAATAAAAGAAAAATATAAGACAGTTAGTATCGAGCATTTTCAATCTAATATTGAAGGCGAATTGATAGATAAAATACAAGAAGTTGGATTTTGCTATGATGGTATTATTTTAAACGCTGCTGCATATACACATACTTCAGTTGGTATAGGAGATACAGTTAAAGCTATTGAAACTCCTGTAGTAGAAGTACATATATCTAATACCTTTGGTAGAGAAGAGTATAGACATCATTCTTTTATTGCGCCTAATGCCAAAGGGATTATTCTTGGTTTCGGTTTGCAAAGTTATGAATTGGCAATTCAAAGCTTTTTGTAATAACTTTTAATTTTTTATGAAATATTACTTATTTATTATAACTGTATTTGTTTCTTCAATATCAATAGCTCAAAATCAAGTTGATTTTGGAGTTAAAGGAGGAGTAAATGCTACTTTTTTTAAAGTAACAGAAGCTAATTTTGGTGAGGACCCAGAAACAGATTTTGGATTTTTTGGAGGTGTTTTTGTTGATTTTAAAATAGATAAAGGTTTTCACTTTCAACCAGAAATATTATATAAAGGAATTAATGACTTTAAGTTTTTGAATGCACCTATGTATTTAAAGTATGATGTAGACAATAACTTTCATCTTCTTTTGGGACCAAGTTTAAATTATTTTTTTGATTTTTTCACTAATAAATTTAAGGTCAGAGCAGATGTAAGTTTAGAGTATGATTTATTTTCTCGATTAAATATAAATATTAAATATGCCTTAGGTTTTGAAGAACTCTCTCCAAACATATTATTTTTTGGTGTTGGTTATAAACTATAAAAAAAAGACGACTCAGTTAAGAATCGTCTTTTTTAATGTTCTTTATATTATTTCCTATAAATGTATCACTTCATCGTAAGCAGCTGCTACCGCTTCCATAACTGCTTCACTCATTGTAGGATGAGGATGTACTGCTTTTAATACTTCATGTCCAGTAGTTTCTAGTTTACGACCTAAAACCGCTTCGGCAATCATGTCTGTTACTCCTGCACCAATCATATGGCACCCTAACCATTCGCCATATTTAGCATCAAAAATAACTTTTACAAATCCATCTTTAGTTCCAGAAGCACTTGCTTTTCCTGAAGCCGAGAACGGAAATTTTCCGACTTTAATCTCATAACCTTGATCTTTTGCTTGTTGTTCAGTTAAACCAACAGATGCAATTTCTGGTGCACAATAGGTACAACCAGGAATGTTTCCATAATCTAAAGCTTCAACATGGTGTCCTGCAATTTTCTCGACACATAATATACCTTCTGCAGAAGCAACGTGTGCTAATGCTTGACCAGGTGTTACATCTCCAATTGCATAGTAACCAGGTATATTAGTTTGGTAATAGTCATTGACCAAGATTTTGTCTCTATCTACAGCAATACCAACGTCTTCCAAGCCTATGTTTTCGATATTAGTTTTAATACCAACAGCGCTTAAAATAATATCAGCTTCTAAAACTTCTTCACCATTACTGGTTTTTACAGTTGCTTTTACACCTTTTCCAGAAGTATCTACTTTAGTAACCTCAGATGATGTCATGATTTTGATACCAGATTTTTTAAACGATTTTTCTAATTGCTTAGACACGTCAATATCTTCAACAGGTACTATATTTGGTAAATACTCTACAACAGTAACTTCCGTTCCCATAGAGTTATAAACATAAGCAAACTCAACACCAATAGCTCCAGAACCTACAACAATCATCTTTTTTGGCTGATCTTTTAAAGTCATAGCTTCACGATAGCCAATTACTTTTTTACCATCCTGTGGTAAACTTGGTAACTCTCTAGATCTTGCGCCAGTTGCAACTATTATATGGTCAGCACTGTATTCTTTTCCTTCAACCTCTACCTTTTTACCAGGTTTAAGTTTTCCAAAACCTTCGATAATGTCAATTTTGTTCTTTTTCATTAAAAACTGAACCCCTTTACTCATCCCATCAGCTACATTTCTGCTTCGTTGGATAACAGCATCAAAATCATGAGTGGCTTCTTTGACCTTTAACCCGTAGTCTTCAGCATGTTTTAAATAATCAAAAACCTGAGCACTTTTAATTAAGGCTTTAGTTGGGATGCAACCCCAATTTAAACAAACACCACCTAGGCTTTCTTTTTCTACTACAGCTGTTTTAAATCCTAATTGCGAAGCTCTAATAGCAGTAACATAACCACCAGGTCCACTTCCAAGAACAATAATATCGTATTTACTCATCGTTAAATGTTTAGTCGTTTTTAAGAGGTTACGAATTTACAAAACAAAGCCGAAATAATAAATCGAAGTTTCATTTTTATTTAGCATACCTTAAAGATCAAGATATCAATACTTACTCTGTTTGAGGAACTCTAACAGACAGTTCAAATATGTGGTAACGATTAATTGACTATAAACAAATGTTTAATCCTTTTTGTGTAAATAGTACGGAAATAGATGATAAGAAATTATTTATCGTCTTTAGACGAAAAATCTACACTTGCAGAGTTTACACAATAGCGCGTACCTGTTTCAGTTGGTCCATCATTAAAAACATGACCTAAATGACCACCACAGTTGGAACAAACAATTTCTGTTCTAATCATACCGTGTGACTTATCTAGTACATTGTTTACTGTACCTTTAATAGCATCATCAAAACTTGGCCAACCGCAACCGGATTCAAATTTGCTGTTACTTTCAAAAAGTTGTTGATTACAACCAGCACAATGGTAAGTTCCATCTTCAAAATGAAGATTGTACTTTCCTGTGTGTGGCATTTCTGTGCCTTTTTTTCGAAGAATTCTATATTGCTCGTCAGTTAACTCTTGACGCCACTCATCTTCAGTTTTGTAGATTTTATAATTACTCATTTCTAGGTTTAAAATTTAAAGCAACTCCGTTAATACAATGTCTTTTTCCAGTAGTAGCACTTGGACCATCGTTAAAGACATGTCCTAAATGTCCACCACAAGTAGCGCAATGTTCTTCGGTTCTGGTATATCCTAAATCGTTATCAGTAGAATAAGCAACATTGTTATCAATACATCTATCAAAACTTGGCCATCCAGTACCAGAATCAAATTTATTTTCACTTTTAAATAATGGTGTATCACATCCAGCGCAATGGTAAGTTCCAGGTCTGTATTCTTTATTTAAAGGACTTGAAAACGCACGCTCTGTGCCTGCTTCACGCAAAACATAATACTCCTTTTTACTTAATATTTTTTTCCACTCTGCTTCTGTTTTTGAAACTTCGTAGGTTGTATTTTCTGTTTTTTCTGGAGTGTCTTGAGCATTAGATTTACAATTAAAAAATGCTAAAACCAGTAATAATAATGCTAAGTTTTTCATAATTTTCTTTTTCTTAAAGATAATTTAAAATGTTTACACTGTTAATTTTTAGTCGTATTTTTAAGTTAATAATAACATTTTAGTATTCGGTAATTATAATGTAACTTTTCAACTTGAAAGAATTATTCGTTTTATGAGAATTATACATATTAGTGCAGAATGTTATCCTATTGCTAAAGTTGGAGGATTAGCAGATGTTGTTGGAGCTTTACCCAAATACCAAAATAAATTAGGGCATCCAACGTCTGTGGTAATGCCTTTTTATAATAACGAATTTACACAATCATATGCATTTTATAAGATTTACGAAGCACCTTTGCTTTTAGGTGATTCTGAAATAACTTTTAAAGTTTTAAAAACAAAAGATCCAGTTTTAGATGTTGACGTCTATTTTATTGACATTCCGGAGCTTTTACACAAAGATTATGTTTACTCTTCAGACGATACAGTAAGGTTTTTAGCATTCCAAATTGCAGTTTTAGATTGGGTTTTAGAGCTTAAAGATAAACCAGATATTATCCATTGTCATGATCATCACACAGGATTGATACCCTTTATGCTTCAAGAAAGCTATAAGTATGAATCATTAAACAAGATTCCAGTAATTACCACTATACATAATGCGCAATACCAAGGTTGGTTTGGGTATGATAAATTACATTTAATACCAGAATTTGATAGCTCAAATACAGGACTGTTAGACTGGAACAATACTATCAATCCTCTAGCTGCTGCAATTAAGTGTGCTTGGCGAGTAACGACAGTATCACCAAGTTATATGGAAGAACTTAAAGAACACGCAAACGGATTAGAAGCTTTATTAGGACATGAAAGCAACAAATGTATTGGTATTTTAAACGGAATTGATACTAATGTATGGAATCCAGAAACGGATAGCTATATAATAAAAAATTATAGCAGTAAAACTGTTCAATCTGGACGGAAAGCTAATAAAAAATGGTTATGCGACCAATTTAATCTGGATGTAACCAAGCCATTATTTGCATTTATTGGTAGATTAGTAGGTGAGAAAGGTGTAGATGTATTTCCTGAAGTGTTTAAAAATAGCCTACAAAATAAGGCTATATCAATTTTAGTTTTAGGATCTGGACAATCCGATACCGAAGACGCTTTAAATAATTTAAAACCGCTTTTTCAAGGACAATATAATGCGTATATTGGTTATGACGAAAAACTCTCGCACATCATTTACGCTGGAGCGGATTTTTTATTAATGCCATCAAGAGTAGAGCCTTGTGGATTAAACCAGATGTACGCCTTACGATACGGAACCATACCAATAGTAAGACGAATAGGAGGATTAAAAGATACTGTTATCGATATAACTAATAATGGTTTTGGACTATGTCACGATAATGTTAGTGCAGCAGAAGTAGAACATGCTATAGACAGAGCAACTTTACTTTATAACAATCAAGCAAAATTTAAAACTATTAGACAACATATAATGACTATTGACCATTCTTGGGATATGTCAGCTCAAGCATATATAAATTTATACCAATCCATAAACTAAAAAAATATGATTAATAACGATGTATTATCCATTATACTAGGCGGAGGACAAGGTTCTAGACTATACCCTTTAACAGCAGATAGATCTAAACCTGCAGTACCAATAGCAGGTAAATACAGGCTAGTTGATATACCAATTTCTAATTGTATAAATTCGGATATCAAACGCATGTATGTTTTAACCCAGTTTAATTCTGCATCATTAAATAAACATATTAAAAATACTTATCATTTCAGTTTTTTTAGTTCTGCTTTTGTAGACGTTCTAGCAGCAGAACAAACAATGCAAAGTGACAAATGGTTTCAAGGAACAGCAGACGCAGTTAGACAGAGCATGCATCATTTTTTGAGTCATGATTTTAAATATGCGTTAATACTTTCTGGAGATCAGCTTTATAACATGGATTTCCAAGACATGATTAATAACCATGTAAAAAGTAATGCAGAAATATCTATAGCAACGTATCCAGTTACTGCTAAAGAAGCAACTGGTTTTGGATTATTAAAAACTGATAACAACAATACTATAACTTCGTTTATAGAAAAACCAGCAGCTGATTTGTTACCAGACTGGACATCGGATGTTAGTGACGATATGAAAAAACAAGGTAGGCACTATCTAGCATCTATGGGTATATATATATTTAATAGAGAACTTTTAATGCAATTAATGGATAATCCAGATACAATAGATTTTGGAAAAGAAATCATACCTCAATCCATTCATAAACACAAAACTACTAGCTATCAATATGAAGGGTATTGGACAGATATTGGTACCATAGATTCTTTTTTTGAAGCTAATTTAGGTCTAACTGATGATATACCTAAATTTAATTTATATGATGAAGACAGAGTATTTACAAGAGCTAGAATATTACCAACATCAAAAATTTCTGGTACTTTATTAAATAAAACAGTCATTGCTGATGGTTGCATAATTCACGCTGCTAAAATTGAAAGAAGTGTCATTGGTATTAGATCTAGAATAGGTAAGGAGTCTGTGATATTAAATACATATATGATGGGAAGTGATTCTTACGAGTCTTTAAAGTTTATTGAAGAAAACAAGATAATTAATCTTTTGGGTATTGGTGATCGATGTTACATAAATAATTGTATTGTAGATAAAAATTGTAGAATTGGAGATGATGTTAAAATAGAAGGCGGTAAGCATCTTAAAGATACAGAAACTGAAACCTATCTTATAAAAGATGGTATAGTAGTTATTAAAAAAGGTGCTACAATACCAAAAGGAACTATAATTAAATAACCCAATTTATTTTATCCAAAAAAGCAATATATGTCCAAAGTAATAGCGCATAGCTTATTCACAGATTTTGATATCAATCTTTTTAAGGCAGGAAAACACTATAAGTTGTACGAGAAGTTTGGCTCGCATATCACTTCTGTAAATGGAGTAGAGGGTACTTATTTTGCAGTTTGGGCACCAAGTGCAAAACAAGTATCAGTAATTGGTGACTTTAATTTTTGGAACGAGGATGAGCACCTATTAAATGTACGTTGGGACGAAAGCGGTATTTGGGAAGGATTTATACCTCATGTTGGTAAAGGCACCATTTATAAATATAAAATTCAAAGTCATAATAATGGTATTGTTACAGAAAAAGCAGATCCTTACGCTAGACGTTATGAACATAATCCCAAAACAGCATCAATTGTATGGGAAGACGATTATAAGTGGAAAGATTCCAAATGGATGAAATCCAGAAAAAAGTACAATGCGTTAGATGCTCCATTTTCTGTATACGAAGTCCATTTAGGTTCTTGGAAAAAACAAATAGAAGAAAATCGTTTTTTGTCTTATGTCGAGTTAGCTGATGATTTAGCTAATTACGTCAAAGAGATGAATTTTACACATGTAGAGTTGATGCCAATAATGGAGTTTCCGTACGACCCAAGTTGGGGTTATCAGGTAACTGGTTATTTTGCGCCAACATCGCGATTTGGATATCCAGAAGAATTTAAACTTTTAGTCGACAAACTACATGAAAATAATATTGGAATTATCTTAGATTGGGTTCCATCACATTTCCCTGAAGATGCACATGGTTTAGGCTTTTTTGATGGTTCATGTTTGTATGAACATCCTGATAAACGTAAAGGATATCATCAAGATTGGAAAAGTTTAATTTTTAACTACGGTCGTAATGAAGTTAAATCTTTTTTAATTAGTAACGCTTTATTCTGGTTAGATCAATTTCATGCAGATGGATTACGTGTTGATGCTGTAGCCTCTATGTTGTTTTTAGACTATTCTAGAGAGGAAGGCGAGTGGGAACCTAATATTTATGGCGGAAGAGAAAATTTAGAAGCAATTGCTTTTATGAAAGAATTAAACGAAGCTATTTATGGAAGTTTTCCAGATGTGCAATCTATTGCTGAAGAATCTACAGCATTTCCAGGTGTATCAAAACCTGTGTTTTTAGGAGGATTAGGCTTTGGTATGAAATGGATGATGGGTTGGATGCATGATACATTACAATATTTTGGTAAAGAACCTATTTATAGAAAACACCATCAAAACGATATTACCTTTTCCTTGACGTATGCTTTTACTGAAAATTTTATGTTGCCTTTAAGTCACGACGAAGTTGTTTATGGTAAAAAATCTATTTTAAACAGGATGCCTGGAGACGAGTGGCAAAAATTTGCAAATTTACGCGTTTTATATGGTTATATGTTTACACATCCAGGCACAAAACTCTTATTTCAAGGTGCAGAATTTGGACAAAGTGAAGAGTGGGATTTTCAAACTAGTTTAGACTGGCATTTATTGCAATACAAGCCACATAAAGGTATCCAAGAGTATATTAAAGCTATCAATGCATTATACAAATCTGAGCCTGCATTACACGAAAAACAATTCTCTCATGACGGTTTTGAGTGGATAGATTATGGAGATGCTGAGCATTCAGTTTTAGTGTATATTAGAAAAGGAAACAAGCCAAAAGATAATGTTATTGTAGCTTGTAATATGACACCTGTTCCGTTAGTAAATTATAGAATAGGTTTGCCAAAAAAAGGAACACTTACCGAGATTTTTAATAGCGATAACGCTTCATTTTATGGTAGTAGTAATTTTGAAAACAAACCATTAACAAGTCAAACCAAATTGTGGCACGCTAGAAAAAATTCAACAGAAATTACTATTCCACCTCTTGGGATGGTAGTACTTAAATATGGTACTAAATAATACATATTAATCTTTAATTATTTGATTTTTTAAGGTCTAAAAATCAAGGATCTAATAATTTACAATCCCGAAAACGTTATAGTTAATAATTCGTGATAATATATAGTACCAATGCTTTCGTAACAGTTTTATTTTCCGTTTTTTTACTTTAAATTATTTATATACAATTATGATTGTAAATACAGAACTAGAACAAAAGGGAAACCTATTTCCTTCGCAAATAATACAATTTAAAAAGGACGTTGACACCTTATATTTCTATACAGAAAACAATGTTGTTCTTCAACTTACAGTGCTAAGAGATAGTGTGTTAAGGTTTAGATACACAACTACTGGCACATTTGATAACGATTTTTCTTATGCAATAACCAAATATGCAAGTACTGGTTATAACAAGCTAGAGATAAGTGAAAACAATGAAAATTTTATCATAACAACTTCAAAATTGAGATGTGAGGTGTCTAAGAAAGATGCAAGAGTTTCTCTTTATGATGTTAAAACAGACGAGCTAATCAATGAAGACGAAATTGGTTTTCATTGGGAAGAAAGCTACGAGTATGGTGGTAACATTGTAAAAATGAGTAAGGTTGTAAACGAGCGCGAAAGCTACTTTGGTTTAGGTGATAAACCAGAACATTTAAATTTAAAAGGAAAACGATTTCAAAATTGGGTAACAGATTCTTACGCCTACGGAAAAGAAACAGATCCAATCTATAAAGCTATACCATTTTTTACTGGATTACATCATGGTAAAGCTTATGGTATTTTCTTTGATAATACATTTCGATCGTATTTTGATTTTGGTCAAGAACGACGTAATGTCACAAGCTTTTGGGCTCAAGGAGGAGAAATGAATTACTATTTTATTTATGGGCCTCAAATGCAAGATGTCGTAGAAAGTTATACAGATTTAACAGGTAAACCACATCAACTTCCACCATTATGGGCTTTAGGATTTCATCAATGCAAATGGAGTTATTATCCAGAAGCAGAAGTTAAAGCTGTGACCTCTAAGTTTAGAGAATTACAAATACCATGTGATGCTATTTATTTAGACATTGATTATATGGATGGATTTAGATGTTTTACGTGGAATAAAGAGCATTTTCCAGACCCAAAACGCATGGTGCAAGAGTTATATGACGATGGGTTTAAAACCGTAGCTATTATAGATCCAGGGATTAAAATAGATAACGAATACGATGTTTTTAAAGAAGCTTTAGATAAAGATTATTTCTGTAAGCGTGCAGATGGACCTTACATGAAAGGTAAGGTATGGCCAGGAGAGTGTTATTTTCCAGATTTTACAAAACCAGAAGTTAGAGATTGGTGGTCTGGGTTATTTAAAGAATTAGTAGAAGAAATAGGTGTGCGAGGCGTTTGGAATGATATGAACGAGCCAGCAGTTATGGAAGTACCAAATAAAACGTTTCCAGACGATGTACGTCATGATTATGATGGTAATCCATGTAGCCACAGAAAAGCACACAATGTGTATGGTATGCAAATGGCTAGAGCGACCTACCATGGTATGAAAAAATTTAACTACCCTAAACGTCCATTTGTAATTACTCGTGCAGCTTATTCTGGTACGCAACGATACACATCTACTTGGACAGGAGACAATGTTGCTACTTGGGAGCATTTATGGATTGCTAATGTACAAGCGCAACGTATGGCAATGTCGGGATTTAGTTTTGCAGGAAGCGATATTGGTGGATTTGCTGAGCAACCACAAGGCGAATTGTTTACTCGATGGATTCAATTAGGAATTTTCCATCCATTTTGTCGTGTACATTCATCTGGTGACCATGGAGATCAAGAACCTTGGGCATTTGATGAAGATGTTACAGATGTAGTACGTAAGTTTATTGAAATTAGATATCAATTATTACCCTATTTATACACAGCATTTTGGAATTTGGTAGAGCATGGGACGCCAATTTTAAAATCGTTAGTGATGTTTGATCAAGAAGATAATCAAACGCACTACAGAACAGACGAGTTTGTTTTTGGTAACCAAATACTTGTGTGCCCAATCCAAGAACCCAATGCAAAAGGTCGAAGAATGTACATTCCTAGAGGAACCTGGTATAATTACTGGACAGATGAAGTAGTTGAAGGTGGAAAAGAAAAGTGGGTGGATGCAGAAATAGATAGTATGCCAATATTTATTAAAGAAGGAGCTGTAATCCCTAAATTTCCTATTCAACAATATGTAGGCGAAAAAAATATTGACGAGCTAGTTTTAGACGTGTATTTTAAACACGGTAAAGAATCGTCTCAACTTTTTGATGATGCTCATGATGGTTATGATTATACTAAGGGACGCTATAGCTTTAGAACTTTTAAATTAACAGGAAAGTCTAACGAGTTAATACTACAACAACATAAAGAAGGAAAGTACGAAGCCTCTTATCAAACCTTCAAATTAAATATTCATGGATTACCTTTTGAAATTAATGAAATTCAATTGGATAACGAAACCATCTCTATTGAGCAATTAAAAGTTAATGGCACAGTCGCTATGGTAGTAAATAAAAACTTTAGTGAAATTCATTTAATCGGAAAATAATGCTATTAGAAATACAGTTTAAAGACTTTTTTTGAATATTGTCGATAAATTACTACAAGGTAAATGATGTCAATTGTTAATTTTTGGCTAAGTTTTTGTAGATTTATAGATGAAAAAATTATAATAATTATGAAATTTAAAAACACAGTGGTTGTAACATTAACATTAATCATGTTTTTGTCTTGTGCAACCAATCCATTTACAGGAAAGAAAACCTTAGCGTTTATTCCAAACGCACAGCTGTTTCCTACTGCATTTGCACAATATAATCAAGTTCTTACAGAAAGTAATGTAGAAACGGGAACAACTAGAGCTAACATGATTCAACGTGTAGGGCAACGTATAGCTGTAGCTGCAGAACGTTGGTTAAATGCTAACGGACAACAGGGTTATTTAAGCGATTATAAATGGGAGTACAATTTAATTGCAGAGGATATCGTCAATGCTTGGTGTATGCCTGGAGGTAAAATTGTATTCTACACAGGTATTTTACCAGTTGCAGAAAATGAAACTGCTATTGCAGCCATTATGGGTCATGAAGTCGCACATGCTTTGGCTAACCATGGTCAACAACGTATGAGTGCTGGAATGTTACAGCAAGGATTAGCAATTGCTGGTAATATTGCCATTAAAGATGAACAAAGTAGAAATGCATTTAATCAATATTATGGTGTTGGTTCTAACGTTTTAGGAATGTTACCATTTAGTAGAAGTCATGAGAACGAAGCTGACCGTATTGGATTATATTTAACAGCAATAGCTGGTTACAATCCGGATGAAGCTGCAGAATTATGGAAGCGTATGGCAAAAGCAAGTGGAGGTCAAGCACCACCAGAATTTTTGAGTACACATCCTGCAAATCAGACAAGAATAGATAATTTAACAGCCTTAGCACCAGCTGCTAAAGCAGAAGCTAGAAAATTTGGAGTGTCTAGTTTTAGACCTTTAGGTAAATACTAAGTCTGTTTTAAAATTATTTAGTTATTTTCGAAGCTGCTCTTTATAAAGAGCAGCTTTTGTATTTTATACTCTAACTAACTATTAATACATGTCAAAACTAGAAAAAGGAAGTAAAAAGCTTCTTAACGCTTGGGCGTTTTACGATTGGGCTAATTCTGTATATACCTTAACTATAGCATCATCTATATTTCCAATATTTTACTCGGCACTTTTTATATCACAAGTAGAAAAAACAGTACCAGCTTTTGGGTTTGTTTTTAAAAGTACAGCATTAATTACTTATGTTACAGCTTTTACATTTTTAGTGGTTGCTTTTACATCGCCAATATTATCTGGTATTGCAGATTATGTTGGCAACAAGAAAAACTTTATGAAATTTTTCTGTTATGTTGGTGGACTTGGTTGTATTGGCTTGTATTGGTTTAGTTTAGAGAGTATTCATTTAAGCTTGCTATTTTACTTTATGGGATTAATAGGGTATTGGGGAAGTCTAGTATTTTACAACTCATATTTACCAGACATAGCGTATCCAGAGCAACAAGATAGTGTTAGTGCCAAAGGGTTTAGCTTAGGTTATGTTGGAAGTGTATTATTATTAGTAATTAATCTTTTTATGGTGTTGTATCCTGAACTATTATCCATTAAAGATAACATAGCAGAAAATGGAGAAGTTATAGAAACTGCAGCTCAAGTAGCTATGCGTTATTCTTTTGTAATGGTTGGTTTATGGTGGATTGGGTTTAGCCAATATTCATTTTATATATTACCAAAAGGAGTGTCTTCTGGTCATAAAGTCACTAAAGCAATTGTGTTTAATGGTTTAAAAGAACTAAAGTTAGTATGGATTCAATTAAAACAAAACTTAAGATTAAAACGCTATTTGGTTGCATTTTTTGTATTTAGTATGGCTGTACAAACCATAATGTTGGTTGCAGTGTATTTTGGGGAAGAAGAAATTGCTTGGGGAGGAGAAGATGCCAAAACAATGGGCTTAATAGGTAGTATTTTAATCATACAGTTAATAGCTATTTTAGGAGCTGTTTTGACCTCTAAAGCTTCAGCTAAATATGGAAATATTAAAACGCTTATCATTGTTAATATTATATGGATGCTGCTTTGTTTTTACGCCTATTTTATGGTAACACCAATACAATTTTATTTGGCAGCAGGATTTGTTGGATTTGTAATGGGAGGTGTACAGTCTTTAGCTAGATCGACGTATTCTAAGTTTTTGCCAGAAACAGAAGACACAACATCTTACTTCAGTTTTTATGATGTAGCAGAAAAAATAGGTATCGTCATAGGTATGGTGATTTTTGCCACTATAGACCAAATAACTGGTAGTATGCGCAATGCAATTTTGTTTTTATTCATCTTCTTTTTAATAGGAATAGTATTACTATTTAGAGTACCAAAACAAGATGAGTTAAATTAATTTGCTATGTTTGTTACTATCTAACTTGTTAAAAATGAAAAAATTGCACTTACCTTTTTTGTCATTATTTATTTTACTGACAGCTTTTACTTGCGAAAATGAGCCACTTGATGGTGAATTTGTTCCTGAAGATTCTGCTACTGATTGTTTGACTGCAACTCAAGCATATTTAGAAGCTGCAGAAAACTTTGTAGATGCAACAGATGCAAATTACACGGTTCTTTGTAACGCATATAAAACTGCATTGGAGAATCAAATTATTGCTTGTGGTGACCCAACAGGAGGCTTTCAGACTTTAATTTATAGTTTAGGAGATTGTACTTCAAATAATCCTGATACTTGCGCATCTGCTACTGCTGCAGCAAATGTGGCATTGTTTAATTTAAATAATGCGCCTGCAGATCAATATACTACTTTTTGTAATGTATATGTAATGGCTCTGGAAAATAAAATTGACTTATGTGGTGACGCTGATGGAAGCATTCAACAAGAGATTAATGATTTAGGAGATTGTAGCAATCAAAATTTAATTTTACTAAAAAAGACTATTTGGACCTACAGTGATGGATCTACTGTTACAACAGATTACGCTTACAACGGAAATCGATTGATAAGTATAGCTGATTCTGAAGGAGAAACTGAAACTTACACCTACGAAAATAATTTACTAACTAGAATAGACACGGTTATCAATGATCCAACAGGTAATCCAGATGCTGAATATACCTTACTTGAATATGATAGTCAAAATAGATTAATAAATGAAATATTATTTATAGACGACGGAGTACAAAGTCAAAGATGGGCATATACATATAATACAGATGGAACTATTACTGAAACAGCTTACTTTACTGATACAGTAACTGGAGTAGAATCCTTAGATTACACTGGTACTGTAGTAATTAGTAATGGCAATTATATAAGTTGGACAGATGGGAATTATTCTGATCAATATACTTACGATAACAGCAATGGAGCTTTAAAAAATGTTTATGCTTTTGATACTTTGTTACTTTTAAATGGCTTGTATATTTCTAATAATAATGAAATAGCTAATAACTCAACTATTGGAGGAGTTTCTAATCCTGATGATAGTTATTCTGTAACATATACTTATAATAATGATGATTATCCATTAACATCTAATTATGATTACGAAAGTGGTACAGTTGATGATTACTCTGTTGAATACTTTTATGACTAATTAATAATCTAGACTAAATTAAAAAATCCCTATTCAAAATAGGGACTTTTTAATTTATATAATTTTATTTTAATTACTTATATCTCCGGATCCTGTGACTTTAGTATCTACTTTCTCAGGATTTCCTTTATATTCAATATCTCCAGAACCTGTGACTCTTGCTTTCAAATTCTTTTTAGCATAAACCACAATATCTCCAGAACCTGTGACTTTTGCTTCTGTATTATCTGCTTGCAGACGCTCGCCATGAAAATCTCCAGAACCTGTTACATTAACTTGTAAATTAGTTGTATTACCAGTCAAGGTTAAATCTCCAGAACCTGTTACTTTAGCTTCTGTGTTTTTTGAATTTATATCTAATTCAATATCTCCTGATCCAGATATGCTTGCCCTAAAATTGTTAGAATTTATAGTTGTATTAGAAGTAACATCACCAGATCCAGCTAAAGACACTTTTTCAATATCTTCAAATGGAATGGTAATTTTGATTGTTTTATTACCACTTGGTTTAAGGTTGACGTTTTTTTCTGTTTTAATTACTAATCCTCCATATTCTATTTCTGTTATTATGTATTCTAAAAGATTTTCTTCACCTTCAATAGTTATTGTACCTTCTGTACCTTTTACCAATTCAAAGTCCATCCAACCAGAAAGTCTTAAAGCGTCATAATCTGCAGTAGTTCTGGTTATGGTAGTTACGTTTCCGTTTCCTTTTATGGTTTTTCCATTTCCCCATTGTGCATTACATGAAGTAAATGTTGTAAGTGCTAATACAAGTAAAAAGGTGCTTTTTACAATAGTAGTTACACTATTTTTAGCACTTAGTAATCTTTGATTTTTTGTTGAATGATTCATGATGATTGTTTTATTATTAATAGCTTATTTTTTGTCAAAAGTAACGCTTCCGTACTCCGAGTTTATTTTAATTAAATTTCCTGAATTGTTTTTATAATGGTAACCAGAATAGTACTTGTCTGAATGTTGCACTTTACGCGTTTCTATTTCAAAATCGTCTTCTCCATTAAGTCCACCATATTCTAAATCTATTTCAAAATCAAATGCATATTCTGGGTCTATTCCAATTTTTATGCCAACATAATCAGACTCAATGGTTACATCACCAGCATTTTTAGTCATTTTACCAATTTTAATAGATCCATAATCAGCATTAAGACTTACATTTTTGTAAACATCTCCAAGAACCACTGTTAGATAATCGCCATTACCATTAATATTATTTAATTGGTTAACTCGTAAACTACCATAGTCACAATTATATTCTATGTTTTCTGCAACTTCAATAAGTGATTTTGTATAGTCAGCAACAATACCTAGTGTTTTGGTCTTAGCAACTGTAAAACCACTGTAATCAGCGTTAATTTTTCCATTTTTAATGTATTCAAAATAACAGTTATTAGAGTAATCAAAATTAAGACTGTTATTATCACCTAATAATTCTTTAGTGGTAATTTTACCGTAGTCACAATAAATTTCGGCACGTCCTTCTAAAGTACCAAGTGTAATGTTACCATAGTCGTTATTCAATTTAACGTTATTAGTAATTGGCATCTTAACAATGTAATTTATTTTCATATTTACATTATCGTTATTAGACCAATTCCACCAAGAGTTCTTTTTCTTTTTACCAATTATGGTCTCTGCAGAAACAAAACTGCTGGTAGCAGAAAATTCTACGTCTATCTCATTCAATTTTTTTTCAACTTCATCTTCATCGTTTCCATTAGTCGTTATGGTAACTTCAATATTAATTGTGTTTCCTGTCCAAGTGACCACATCTAAGTTACCATATTTATTAGAAATTTTAAGCGTTGCATCTTTGTTAACTGTAAACTCTTTTTTAATCGTTTTCTTTTTGGTGTGTTTGCCATCCCAATTACCATTATTAGAAAAAGCAAATAGTGGGAGTAATATGCAAAGTGTTAGTTTATAAAGTAGTTTCATAATTGTTTTGTTTTAAGGTTTTTAACTCTTCTATTTGTAAAAGTGTACTTTGTAGTAGATCTATTCTGTTTTGAAAATTGGTAATCATTGCATAAATAACACGTTGATCTTCACCACTTTCTTTTAAATTGAGCTTAAGAGTTTGGTATTCATGTTCTAATTGTTCTAACCGTAATAAAGCATCATTAACTAATTTTTCGGTTTCTGGACTTTTTACGGTATTCAATTTTTTTAATTCATAATTAATAGTGTTTGAGAAAAAGTGTTGTGTTTCTGCCATTTCTGGTGATACACTTGCTAAATCTTTTTCAATAGTATCTGGCTTTAAATTAAAAGTGAGGGTTACTATTAAAGCTATAGATGCTGCTACTGCCAATAGTGGTTTCCAATAACTAGTGTTTATACTAGCTACATTGTTTTGGGTTTTGGAACTGTTTAGTTTATCCAAAAAACGTTGTTGATGTCCAATATTTGGCTCATTCACATCGAATTGATCTTGTAAATCACTAAATTTTTTTTCTATATTATCATTCATAACAATTAGTTTAATTGTTTTAATTTTTGTCTTAAACTGTCTTTTGCTCTAGAGATAGTTGTCCTACAATTAGCATGGCTAATCTTCATGATTTGACTAATTTCTTCATTATCATACCCTTCAATTAAATTTAGGGTTAATGCAATTCTGTAATTAGATTTTAAAGTATTTAAACCCTCTAAAATTTGTTTTGCTTTAACCGAAGTTAATTCGGTACATGTATCAATACCTTGTTGGTCTTCAATTTTATATAGTACATCGTCTAAAGCTACTTCGCCATTTTTTTTGTTTTTATTAAAAGCATGGATGCTATTATTAACTACAATACGCTTTAACCATGCACTAAAAGTACTTTTCTCTTTAAGCTTGTCTAGCTTAGTAAAAGCAGTCAAGAACGATTCTTGCATAATATCTTCTGCTTCAAAACTATTATTTACAATTCTAAACGAGGTATTGTACATAGCTTTGTAGTATCTATTATAGATTTCCAATTGCGCCAATTGGTTACCAGATAGACAAAGCGCAACAAGTTGCTCGATATTGTGATGGGTTAGTGTCAAAAAAATGGTTTGTTATTATAAAGAGGAAAGTTAAAACAGTTTGTTACACTTTAATGAAAAAAAATACCGATTTTTTAATGTATAAGAATAATTCATAATCAAAAAGTGGCACATTAATTGAATTTTTAATATTTAATTACAATAGCTATGTAGCGTTATTTGCAAGTATATCAGTGTAATAGCTAAGATTGAATATAAATATTAAAAAATAAAAGTCTTTAATGTCTCATTTAAAGTGACATTTTGGCTCATATAAACATATGAAAAAATCAAACTTTATATCATTTGACAGTTTGTCATTACAGGATTTTGATGAAAATTCTGAATTAATCCCATTAATGACACCTGAAGATGAAGAAAAAATAGAAAACGAAGCACTTCCTGAAACATTACCGATTTTATCTTTGAGAAATACCGTATTGTTTCCAGGAGTAGTTATTCCAATTACTGCAGGACGCGATAAGTCTATTAAATTAATAAATGACGCCAATAATGGTGTAAAGGTTATTGGTGTAGTCTCTCAAATAGATGAAGCTGTTGAAGATCCAAAAGCTGAAGATTTGCATCAAATAGGTACAGTTGCTAGAATACTAAAAGTATTAAAAATGCCAGATGGCAATACGACTGTGATTATACAAGGTAAAAAGCGTTTTGAAATAGACCAAGTCATCACAGAGGAACCATATATCAAAGCAACCGTTAAAGAAGTACCTCAAGCTAAGCCTGCAGCTAAAAACAAAGAATTTGGAGCTATAATTGAGTCTATTAAAGATTTAGCAGTACAAATTATAAAGGATAGTCCAAACATCCCAACAGAGGCTACATTTGCAATTAAAAATATTGAAAGCGATTCATTTTTAATCAACTTTGTATCGTCCAACATGAACTTAAATGTGGACGAAAAACAATCGCTTCTAGAAATGAATCATCTTAAGGATCGTGCTCTAGAGACATTACGTTACATGAATATCGAGTTTCAAAAATTAGAACTTAAAAACGATATTCAGTCTAAAGTTCAAAGTGATTTAAACCAGCAGCAACGTGAATATTTCTTAAACCAGCAATTAAAAACTATTCAAGAAGAACTTGGAGGTGGTAATGCTGAAGAAATTGACGAAATGAAACAACGTGCTAAGTCTAAACAATGGGATAAAAAAGTCGCTAAGCATTTTGAAAAAGAATTATCTAAAATGCAACGTATGAATCCTCAAGTTGCTGAATATTCTATACAACGTAACTACTTAGATTTATTTTTAGATTTACCTTGGAATAAGTTTAGCAAAGATAAATTTGATTTAAAACGTGCAGAAAAAATATTAGATCGTGACCATTACGGTTTAGATGATGTTAAAAAACGTATTATCGAGCATCTTGCAGTATTAAAACTACGTAACGATATGAAATCTCCAATTATATGTCTGTATGGTCCTCCAGGAGTTGGAAAAACCTCTTTGGGTAAATCCATAGCAGAAGCTTTAGGACGTGAATATGTGCGAATGAGTTTAGGTGGATTACGTGACGAAGCAGAGATACGTGGACATCGTAAAACCTATATAGGTGCAATGCCAGGACGTATTATTCAAAGCCTTAAAAAAGCAGGTACTTCAAATCCAGTATTTGTATTAGATGAGATTGATAAGTTGTCTAATTCGCATCAAGGTGACCCTTCGTCTGCGTTGTTAGAAGTCTTAGATCCAGAGCAGAATAGCGAGTTTCACGATAACTTCTTAGAAATGGGCTATGACTTATCAAAAGTCATGTTTATTGCTACTTCTAATAGTTTAAATACCATTCAGCCAGCTTTACGTGACCGAATGGAAATTATCAACGTAACTGGTTATACTATTGAGGAAAAAGTAGAGATTGCAAAGCGTCACTTATTGCCAAAGCAATTAAAAGAACATGGTTTAGAAGACAAGCACTTAAAAATTGGCAAACCGCAATTAGAAAAAATTGTCGAAGGTTATACACGCGAATCTGGTGTACGAGGTCTAGAAAAACAATTAGCAAAGATGGTGCGTTATGCTGCTAAAAACATAGCAATGGACGAGGCATATGATGTAAAAGTGACTAATGATATTATAGTTGAAGTGCTTGGCGGACCAAAACTAGAACGTGATAAATATGAAAACAATAATGTCGCAGGAGTGGTTACTGGATTGGCATGGACTAGAGTGGGTGGTGATATATTGTTTATAGAATCTATTTTATCTAAAGGTAAAGGCGCTTTAAATATTACAGGTAACTTAGGTAAAGTTATGAAAGAGTCGTCTACCATCGCAATGGAGTTTATTAAAGCTCATGCAGATCAACTTAATATTAATCCAGAAGTCTTTGAGAAATATAACGTCCATATTCATGTTCCTGAAGGTGCAACACCAAAGGATGGACCAAGTGCTGGTGTGACTATGTTAACTTCTTTAGTCTCTTTATTTACACAACGTAAAGTTAAGAAAAGCTTAGCAATGACAGGAGAGATTACCTTACGTGGTAAAGTATTACCAGTTGGTGGAATTAAAGAAAAAATTCTAGCTGCAAAACGTGCTAGAATAAAAGAAATCTTGCTATGTGAGGATAATAGACGCGATATAGAAGAGATTAAACCAGAGTATTTAAAAGGATTAACGTTTCATTACGTGTCAGATATGATGGATGTTGTTAACATTGCCATCACTAATCAAAAAGTTAAAAACCCCAAAAAATTATAATATTAAAATGAAAAAACTAATTGTCCTAATTATGGTGTTCAATTCTTTTGTAGCACTAGCTCAAGATCATATAGTAGAGATAATGTTAGACGGTAAACCAGCATTTTTAAACACTAAAACAGGTGAAACTAAATATACTAACGGAAAATCTACAGTTAGCTATTCGACTACGGTAAACAGTGGTGATATCATTGATAAACACACAGTAGAAAAAGGAGATACTTTATATTCCATATCTAAAAAGTATGGAATAAGTATGGCTCATATCAAGTCTATTAATAATCTAAAATCAAATGTGTTAAAAGTTAATCAAGTACTTAACATTGGCTATGCAGCTTCTGCTCAAACAAGAAACACTTCAACATGGACAGTGGTTAAAGGTGATACCTTGTATTCAATATCAAAAAAGACGGGAGTTTCAGTTTCAGAAATTAAAAAATTGAATAGTTTGGATAATAATATCATAGTTATTGGACAACAACTTACATTAAAATAGTTAAAATCAATAGTTTATATTTGTTAAAATTAATCCATTATTAAAATGAAAAATCTACTATTAATTTTGATGATTTTTTGTGCTAATCTTAGTTTCGCACAAGAGTTAGAAGAAGAGTTTTTACCAATAGTTGTAGAAGATAAAGAAGCTTTTATGTCTACTAAAACTGGAGAATATGTTTATCGCTCACATGCAGATACTAATCCGGAAGAACTACACACCACAGCAAGTGGAGTAGTGTATAATGACATTTCAATTCATAAAGTTGTTAAAGGGGAAACCTTATCTTCAATAGCTAAAAAACATAAATTGGATATTGGCCAGCTTAAAAAAGATAATACATTAAAATCTAATAATTTAAGTTTAGGGCAAGAATTAAAAATTATTAATCGTGTTTTGGTACCATCTAGTAGTCCAGTAATTAGTTATGCAGGAGAAGAACGAATTATAGCCAAATTACGACCAGGACAATCACCATCTACATTAGCTCCACCACCACCTGATGTTATGCCAACACCTATTGAAGCGCCTCAAAAAACGACAAGTCCTGATGCTAAAAAGCCAGTGTCTAGAAACAGTACCTACTATAAACCAATGATAGTTCCAAGCTCTAATGATGTTACTGAAGAGAAAGAAAAAGTTACGGAACTTGAAGAATCTGAAGAAGTACTAGCAGCAAGAAAACAACTAGAAGAAGCACAGCGACAACTTGAATTAGCAAAACTAAAAGCGACTAAAAAAGAAGAAGCTAAACAAGCTGAAGAAGAATACCCAGACGAAATAGAAGTTATTGAATCAGAGGAGCAAGTTCTTAAGGTTGAAGAAAAAAATGATGATGCTAAAGCAAAATATGATGCTATTCAGGAAAAACTTAAAAAAGTACAAGCATCTAATAATGAGGTTGTAAAAGAAGTGTCTAAAAGGGAAGCACAAGTTGAAATTTCTGAAGAAGTTATAGAAGAAACTGAAGTAAAAACAGAAACTAAAACAAAAAAGCCAGTCGAAGGAGTTGACTACCACGTCATTGTTAAAGGTGATAACCTATATAATTTATCAAAAAAGTATAATACTACAGTAGAAAAATTAACGAAGTTAAACGATGTTAAATTCAATAATTTAAAAATTGGACAAAAGCTTAAATTAAAGTAAAAAATAAATTTGCTTTATCTACGTTTTAAAGTAGATTTATTTACTTTGCAAACTATGTTTAAAAATAAAATTGTCCCATTTATTATGCTACTAGTTGGCACTACTTGCTTTGCGCAATTAGGTGGACAATCGACTTATCAATTTTTAAACTTAGTATCCTCTCCACGTCAAGCTGCTTTAGGTGGTAAAGTATTAACTAATATAGATTACGACGTAACTCAAGCAATATATAATCCATCTGCAATTAATCCAGAAATGGATAATCAATTTGCTCTAAATTTTAGTAACTACTTAGGTGGTATTACCTATGGTACAGCAGCATACGCCTATACATGGGATAGACGTACACAAACTATTCATGCAGGTATGACTTATATAAATTATGGCGATTTTGATGGTTATGACGAAAATGGAATCTCAACTGGTACATTTACTGGTACAGAAGCAGCATTATCGATTGGTTACGCATTGCAAATTGGGTATTCAGATTTTTATTTTGGATCTAATGTTAAGTTTATTACATCAAGTTTAGAGCAATACAGTTCTTTAGGGATTGCAACAGACTTAGGTTTAATGTACATAGATGAAAAATTAGAATTTCAAGCAGCATTAGTTGTTCGTAACTTGGGTACTCAAATAACAACTTACGCTGGACAGCGAGAAAGTTTACCTTTAGATATAACTTTAGGTTTATCACAGACTCTAGAGCATATACCATTACGTTGGCACCTAACCTTCGAAAATTTGCAACAGTGGCCAATAGGCGTGTCCAATCCAGCAAGAGCAACTACAGATTTAGAAGGTAACCAAACTCAAGAAAAAGTTGGTTTTTTAAGTAACGTCATACGTCATACAATTATAGGTGCAGAGTTATTTCCAGACAAAGGATTTAATATTAGATTAGGTTATAACTTTAGACGTGCAGAAGAACTGCGTATAGTAGACCAACGTAACTTTTCTGGGCTATCTGCAGGATTTGCTATCAAAATAAATAATCTTCGCTTTAGTTATACCCATGCTAAATATACTGCAGCTAGTAATGCTAACTTTTTTGGATTGCACATAAATTTGCAATAATTTTTTAATTGGTACAGCTTGTTTTAAAAGTGTTTTAAGATTAACAAGATAAAACTTTTGTAACTTGCAAGTAACTATCCAAAGCCACTTACATTGATTAAAAAACTAGTTTACTTTATCGTATTAGTACTCATTATTTTTACAGTGTTAATGTATTGGTCTGTATCTTCCACTAAAAAAACGTTTATAAAATCAGATTTAGTTAATTATGATAATGTTAATGCTGTAAATTTTAAGTCTTTAGATTCCGTAATGGTTACTGCTAGCTCTTTGTATAAGGCAGATGAGATTAAAACTTTAATACAAGGGGAACAATATAGACAAGCATGGTCAACACCTATTAAAGTTCCTGTTATGTTTTTAGATACATTGTTTGGAGGTGTAGTTATTTTAAAAGAAGGAGGTGGTAAACAAACTCATTCTTTAAAATTAATGACTAAAGATAGTATAGAGTTAACACTTAGAGGTGTTAATAAAGATCCTAAAAAACTTATTCCAGAAGTAGTTAAAACTTTAGGATTAGAAAATTTAATCGTTGATGGAATTTCTGCACAACATCCTTATGGTGCTATTTTAGCAGCAGAATTAGCTGATAAAGCAAACCTTTTAAATACGAAACCAAAAGTAGTGTTTGTTCCAAAGCAGGAATCCTTAGGACGGTATGCTGATAAATATAGTAATAGGTTGTATTTACTTGAATATGAAACAGAAAGTAAAACCAATTGGACCAATTTAGAAAATGTTGTTAACACAATTGATACAGAAGACTTACAAGAATTAAAATTAAAATATCCAGATAAAGTTTTTATCAATAAATCAGAATTAATTAGAGCAAGACTATTTGATTTATTGATAGGTGACTGGGATAGGCACACAAAACAATGGGGTTGGGCAGTTCAAAAAGTTAATGGTAAGTATATTGCTAATCCAATTGCTGGAGACAGAGATAATGCTTTTTTTAATCTTGAAGGACTTATTCCAACTTTACTATCTAATAAATATGTTGTTGAAGAATTGCGACCTTTTGAGAATGACATCGACTTTATGCCAGGTTTAGTTTATCCATTTGATAGATATTTTTTAATAAACACACCAAAAGCTTTATTTATAGAACAAGCAAAACAACTTCAAATTATGCTTAATGATTCTGTATTAGAAGATGCATTAAACGTTTGGCCTGATAGTATTTCAGAATTGGATGGTAAGGAGATTATTAATAAAATAAAATCCAGAAGAGATGATTTAGTGGACTATGCTATAGCATTTAAAATTTCAATTGATGAGAAAGGAAAACTAAAAGAACGCTTGAAAGGATCTGAAGATTTGGATATTGATTCAAAATTATTGGAGTGTTTTGAGTGTTTGGATAGTAATTAAAAGTTTTTAAATACACTGTCTTTAATATTATTCCATTCACGTTTCAATATTCCATAACAACACGTACTACGTCTAAAACCATCAAGCATTACAGTGTCTTCACGCAGAATACCTTCTAGGGTTGCACCTAATTTTTCTACCGCTTTTCTAGATTTTTGATTGCGCTTGTCAATCCTAAATTCAACTTTTTCAAAATTTAAGGTTTCAAATGCATATTGTAGCATTAAAAACTTCACATTTTTATTTAAACCAGTCCCTTGAAAATGGTGTCCTATCCATGTCCAACCAATATGTAATACTTTATTTTTAGGATTGATTAATCCAAAACGTGTACTTCCAGCATAAGCTTGTTTTAATTTATCGTAAATAATAAATGGTAGTGTAGTGTTGTGGTATAGACCATCTACAGCAATTTGTACATAGTCTTTTAATGCTTCTGGAGTAGAAATGTTACTTGGCGAATAATAAATTAAATCCTTTTCTTGAGCAATGTCTATTAAATGCTTGTAATTACTTAAATCTAAAGGTATTAGTTTTGCATGTTGGTTTTCAAGTGTAGGAGCAGTCATTGTAAGCAGTATGTTTTGTATTTTTGTAATCAAAATTAAAGATACATGAACTATTCTAAAGCTCAACTATTAGAAACAGCAAATAAAGCCAGTAAAAATACTTTAATGGAAACCTTAGAGATTGAAATGATTGATTACGGTCAAGATTTTTTAGTCGCTAAAATGCCTGTTACTCCTAGAGTGCATCAACCAGATGGTGTATTGCATGGTGGTGCGACTGCTGCTTTAGCAGAAAGTGTGGGTAGTTTTGCATCTCATATTTTTTTAGATGCCGATAAGCTAATGATAAGAGGTTTAGAAATAACTGCTAACCACTTAAAAAGTGTGTCTTCAGGGTTTATTTATGCTAAAGCAACCTTTATTCATAAAGGTCGTACAACACAATTATTGGATATTCGTGTTACAGATGAACAGGATAATCTAATTTCTGTGTGTAAGTTATCAACCATTTCTTTACCCAAAAAGAAATAAAACATGACAGCTTCAGATTTCTTTAATCAGCTTTCCACTCAACTATCAACTAAATTACCATTTGTAGCTTATAGAAAACCAAATAGTTTAGAGATTAAGGCATTGCTTCAGAAGGATGCAAATCTACATTATGCAAAGGATTTTGAAGAAAGTGGTTTTGTGTTTTCACCATTTGATAGTATTTCAAAAACAATTTTATTTCCTTTAAATCAATGTCATAGTATTTCTTTAGTCGAAAACATTGAAAACATAGATAATGGTAATATTACTGTCGATAATATTGAAATAAACGCAAAACAAAATCACATAGCATTAGTCCAAAACGCTATATATGAGATTGAAAGTGGTAGCTTCAAAAAAGTAGTATTGTCTAGAGTGCAAATTCAAAATTTTGATAATGAGATTATTGTTCTATTTAAAAAATTATTAGCTAACTATAAAACTGCAATGGTATATTGTTGGTATCATCCAAAAGTCGGATTATGGTTGGGTGCCACTCCAGAAACATTACTGCAAGTAGAAGGAAATAGGTTTAAAACAATGTCTTTAGCAGGTACGCAATCTTACACTAACACAACTGAGGTTGTTTGGAAACCTAAAGAATTAGAAGAACAACAATTAGTGACCGACTTTATAGTTAATAGTTTAAATTCTTCTGTTAGTAGCCTAAAAGTTGGTCAAACAGAAACGGTTAAAGCTGGTAAGTTACTACATCTAAAAACAAAAATATCTGCTGTTTTAAAACCTGAAAACGGTTTACTTTCAGTAATTAATATACTGCATCCAACACCTGCAGTTTGTGGATTACCAAAAGAAGCTGCAAAAGATTTTATACTAAAAAACGAAGGTTATAATCGTGAGTTTTACACTGGTTTTTTTGGTGAAATTAATGTTAAACAAACCAAATCCAGAAACACCAACCGAAGAAATGTAGAAAATAATGCTTATGCTTCTGTAAAATCAGTTTCACATCTGTTTGTAAACTTAAGATGCTTACAAATTAAAGATAATCAAGCGTATATTTATGTCGGTGGTGGCATAACTAAAGATTCTGTCCCAGAACAAGAATGGGAAGAAACTGTAGCAAAAACTAAAACTGTTAAAAACCTCTTATAATGGTTTAAAATAGGCTATAGGTTTTGTATTTTTACACTAATGATTAAGTACCCAAAAATTCCGTTAGCGCAAACCGTTATTCAGCTTTGTAAAGCTAAGAATGTTCAGCATATTATAATCTCTCCAGGAAGCAGAAATGCACCTTTAACCATTGGGTTTACTCATGATCCGTTTTTTAAATGCTATAGTATTGTGGACGAGCGTTGCGCTGCTTTTTTCGCTTTAGGAATTGCCCAACAAATCAAACATCCAGTAGCTGTAGTATGTACATCTGGTAGTGCGTTACTTAATTATTACCCAGCAGTTTCAGAAGCTTTTTATAGTCATATTCCACTAGTAGTTTTAAGTGCAGATAGACCTAAATATTTAGTCGGAATTGGTGATGGACAAACTATAAATCAAGACAATGTTTACCAGAATCACATTCATTATTCAGCAAATTTAAAGCAAGACTTGCATCCAGATAAGGATAACGCTTTCGCGGAAGACTTGCCGATTATGAAGAGTATTGAGAATAAAATTGAAAAATATTTAGGTTTACAAGAAAGTATCCAACAACAAAACGAAACAGAAATTAACAAAGCACTAAATATAGCTATTACAGTAGAAGGTCCTGTACATATCAATATACCGTTTGACGAACCGTTATATGACATGGTTGAAGAACTATCAGTCAATCCAAAGATAATTCCTATAACAACTAATGAAGTTAATGAAGAGTATAAAGAATATGTTGACATTTGGAACAACTCATCTAAAAAGCTAGTATTGGTTGGTGTTTTACCACCAAATAGTGTGGAGCAAAACTATTTAAACAGTCTTGCAAACGATGAAAGTGTACTAGTATTAACAGAAACCACATCCAATTTGCACCATGATAAATTTTGTTCAAGTATTGATAAATTAATTGGTGCTTTAACTGAGGAAGAATTTAAAACATTACAACCCGAAATACTTTTAACTTTTGGAGGTTTGGTTGTATCAAAAAAAATCAAAAAATTTTTAAGAACATACAAGCCTAAACACCATTGGCATATTGCGGAGCAAGGTGCTAATGATACGTTTTTTGTGTTAAATAAAGTCTTTAAACAGTCTGTAAATTCGTTTTTTAAGCAATTTTTACCACTAACACAACACGTAAAAAGTAATTATAATCCGTTTTGGAGTCATCAAATGGATACGCGAAATAAAAAGCATGATCAATACATGCAACGTATATCGTTTTCAGATTTTAAAGCTTTTGATATTATTTTAAATAGTATACCTAATTATAGTCAACTTCAGGTTGGTAATAGTTCTGCAATACGTTACACACAACTGTTTAATATTAATAAAACAGTTGAGGTTTTTTGTAATAGAGGAACAAGCGGAATTGATGGTAGTACAAGCACAGCAATTGGAGCTGCTTTGGCTAATCCTAAACCGACAGTTTTTATTACTGGAGATTTAAGTTTTTTCTATGATAGTAATGCATTATGGAATAATTATATACCTAAAACCTTCAGAATAATTCTTATTAACAATCAAGGTGGAGGTATTTTTAGAATTCTTCCAGGACATAAAAACACAGAAAATTTTGATCAATATTTTGAAACTAAACATCAACTTACAGCCCAACATTTATGTAGTATGTTTAATTTTGATTATGTAGTTGCTAGTAATGAAAATGAGTTAACAACTGCATTATCAACTTTTTATAATGACAATGATTCGCCCAAATTATTAGAAATTATGACACCATCAACTGATAATGATTCTATATTATTAGATTATTTTCAATTTGTGAAATAATTTTGTCGATAAAATCTGGCGTTAATCGGAAACTTAATATAATTAGATTAAGCCTAAACAAGCAATACAAAAAATTTGTACCTTTAAAAAGCTAAAAATTATTAATTTAAAATATTTAAAATTATGAGTAAACGTGATGAGTTAATCGCAAAGTACGCTTCAGATTTAAAAGACAAATGTGGCGTTAATGCAGACATGGATTTATTAACTAAAGTTACCATTGGGTGTGGTCCTTCAATATATAATAAAGATGCTGCAACAGTTTCTGGAAGTGACCAGTCGGAATTAGATACAGTGAAAAATAATTTTTTAATCAAAAAATTAGGATTAAAAAATAGTGCTGATTTAGATAAAGCAATTGATTCTGTTATGGATACTTATGGAAGATCTAACAAAAATAAATATAGAGCAGTAGTCTATTATTTGTTAACTAAGCACTTTAAAAAAGAGTCAGTTTACAAATAGAATAAAAAAAATATAAAAAAAGCGTTACACTTAAGTAACGCTTTTTTTATATGCTTACATTTGCAAAATGATACAAATAGGAGACTACAATACACTTGAAATATTAAGAGATACAGAGCCTGGTTTATTTTTAGGTGATGAAGATAATAACGAAGTATTATTGCCCAACAGATATGTTCCAGAACATTTTGAAATTGGCAATAAACTTAAAGTTTTTGTCTATTTAGATAATGAAGAGCGCATCATAGCAACAACTGACGAGCCTTATATTAAACGTGGAGAATTTGCTATGTTGCGATGTAATGAAGTTACTAAATTTGGTGCTTTTTTAGATTTTGGATTAGTTAAAGAATTATTCTGCCCATTTAAAGAGCAGGCTTTTCCAATGAAAAAAGGAGGTTGGTATTTAGTGCATTGTTATTTAGACGAAATAACTGAACGTCTCGTGGCTTCAAGTAAGACTAATAGGTTTTTAGACAATAAAGACTTAACAGTATCTCAATTTGATCAAGTAGAAATTATAGTATCGCACCCAAGTGATTTAGGAATGAATGTTATTGTTAATAATAAACATTCTGGATTAATCTATAAGGATAATATTTTTCAAGACATTAGTGTAGGTGATAAACTTAAAGGGATAGTTAAAAAAATAAGACCAGGAAATAAACTAGATATTAGCTTAGGTCAAATAGGTTACAGAAATATAGAGCCTAATGCTGATAAAATTTTGCAAGAGCTAGAAGATAATAATGGGTATTTATCTTTAACAGACAAGTCTAATCCAGATTTGATTAAAGACCAGTTGCAAATGAGTAAAAAAACGTTTAAAAAAGCAATTGGAACGCTCTATAAAAAGAAATTAATAGAAATTAAGGACGACGGAATATATCTTAAGAAGCAAGATTAGACGACCCTTTTTTAGAATTTGTATGTCTAGCCCATTTTATAGCTTCATATAAATCTTCAAAACGTTCAATCTCTACTTTAGAGAATAATTTTTCCATTAAAGCATTAAACCAACTATTTTCACTTTTAGTCACAACAGCATATCCATTAAGATTATTCTCATTTCTATAAAATTTTAACCAATCTGAAGGCTTAACAGAGTATTTATTAACTCGGTTTGAAATATAACAAACACTTATATTAGGACCATAAAACTCTTTAGCAGCTTCAATTGCTTTTTCTGCTTCTTCCCAAGTATATGTGACGCCTTCATTGATTTCTGAAATAACAATACCATCCATAAAGTAAAAATTACCAAAATCAGAAACATACACATCTTTGATTTCGTTTGCGAGAGTTGAATCAATTATTTTCATAGAATTAATAGCTTTACATCTAAAGTATACTAGAAACTATATTTAAAGTAAATTTAGTTAAACTTTAATTGCATTTTCGATAAAAATGAGTTTTTATCGTTAAAAAACAAAAAAAGCTACCTAAAAAAGAGGTTAGGGCTCTTTTAAGGTAGCTGTTTGCTAACTATTAACTAGTAGCTTAGGGAATATTAAATAATCATCACGCTATCGTTTGTGATTTACTTAATATGTATTTGTTGGTATAAGTATAAGCCTCATTAATATTTTCAAATTCTATAAATGGCATTTTACAAAATTGTCTTTCTATATCAATACTCATTTCTGTAAAGTGAGAGTATCCGATAACACCATACATTTTTAAATTAGGAAATAAGGTACTATGTTTTGGGTAATCTAACACCTCTATCGAGTACTTATTTATCCTATTAGAGATGTATCCAAAGGATTTGTCGTTACCAAAAAAATCATATATAGCTTTAAAACAATCTTGAGCAGTGTCAATTCCTACGTGCATTCCTTCATTAACTTGAGCAACAACTAAGTTTTCAAAAAAATATAATTCACCTAAAGAAAATGTTTGTCTTTTGATTACATAATTGAAAATGTCTGAATCTATAATATTCATTATCAAGGGATTAATTAAATTCTTTACAAAAGTATTATGCATGCATAGTTTATAGGTAATCTATTAATTATTAGATTTTAATATTCGTTTAAAAGCATATTTAATCGATTAAGTAAATTTTTTTAAAGTTTTTTCTTACATAAAAAATGCTGATTTTCAATGCGTTACTGTATATAATCTTTTGAATGCTCGTAGTTTGAATTAAAGAAGACTAAAATAGTAGTATAAATGAAAAGTGATTAGTAACCGCAAAATATAATTATTGTGTATTTTTATGAACTGAATTAATTAATAATATTATATGGATGTAATTAATTGGCAAAAAGCTAAAGATTATGAAGACATTACTTATAGCAAATGTAATGGTGTAGCAAGAATAGCGTTTAATAGGCCAAATGTTAGAAATGCTTTTAGACCAAAAACTACAAAAGAATTATATGATGCATTTTATGATGCTGGTGAAGATACTAGTATAGGTGTGGTATTACTTTCTGCAGAAGGTCCTTCAACCAAAGATGGTGTCTATAGTTTTTGTTCTGGAGGCGACCAAAAGGCTAGAGGACATCAAGGATATGTTGGAGAAGACGGTTACCATAGGCTAAATATATTAGAAGTACAACGCTTAATTCGTTTTATGCCAAAAGCTGTTATAGCAGTCGTACCTGGTTGGGCAGTAGGAGGAGGACACAGTTTACATGTGGTTTGCGATTTAACTTTAGCAAGTAAAGAACATGCTGTTTTTAAACAAACAGATGCAGATGTCACTAGTTTTGATGGTGGTTATGGATCTGCATACTTAGCCAAAATGGTAGGTCAAAAAAAAGCAAGAGAGATTTTTTTCTTAGGAAGAAATTATACAGCACAAGAAGCTTATGAGATGGGAATGGTAAATGCAGTAATCCCACACGCAGAGCTTGAATCAACCGCTTACCAATGGGCTCAAGAGATATTAGAAAAATCGCCAACCTCAATAAAGATGCTTAAATTTGCCATGAATCTAACAGATGATGGTATGGTTGGTCAACAAGTATTTGCTGGAGAAGCTACCAGATTAGCATATATGACAGATGAAGCTAAAGAAGGTCGTGATGCGTTTTTAGAAAAACGTAAGCCTAACTTTCCTAAAAAATGGATACCATAATTGTATGACAAATATAACCACTTGGGTGTCAGCAATGCGTTTAAGGACCTTGCCATTATCAATTTCAGGAATAATAATAGGTTCCTGCTTGGCAGAGTATAATGGTGTTTTTGATATCAGAATTTTTATTTTCGCCATATTAACAACGTTGAGTTATCAAATACTATCTAATCTAGCTAACGATTTTGGAGATGGTGTAAAAGGTACAGATAACGACCAACGCATTGGTCCAACCAGAGCCTTACAATCTGGTGCAATAACTAAAGAGGAATTATTTAAAGCTATTAGAATAAACATTTTAATTTGCATTGCATTAACCGTAGGACTAATTTATTTTTCATTTAAAGCCAAGCACTTTTTATTAGCCTTATTGTTTTTTATTCTTGCTGGAATTGCCATAAAATCTGCAATAAAGTATACTATTGGCGAATCTGCTTATGGTTATAAAGGTAAAGGAGATATTTATGTCTTTTTATTTTTTGGACTTGTTAGTGTTATAGGTAGTTATGTATTATATGCTAAACAATTGGATCATGTTACCATTTTGCCAGCAATCACGATTGGACTACTAAGTACTGCTGTGTTAAATTTAAACAATATGCGAGATATCCAATCGGATGTAAATGCAAACAAAATAACTTTAGCAGTAAAATTAGGTGCAGAAAAAGCTAAGAAGTATCACTTTATGCTTATAATTTCTGCTATAGTTTTATCTTTTTTATTTGGTATATTATACTATACCTCACCTTATAATTTTATCTTTTTTATAGCATATATACCTTTGTTATTGCATCTTAAAAAGGTCAAATCTATAACTAATCCCAAAGACTTTGATCCAGAATTGAAAAAGTTGGCTTTAACTACGGTCTTATTAAGTGTTTTATTAGGAATTGGACATTTGATTTAATTGAAATAGTATTTAATGTTAAAAATTGGTTAATTAAAAGTATTTTGTTTTTTATTAATAGTAATACTATTATTTTTGCGATATAAATTTTTATACTCATGAAAAAAACATTAATTATTTTAACATTATTTGTATCAACTCTATCTTTTAGTCAAGTAAATGAGTCACAAACTGGAGCTTGGTATATGTATTTTTTTAACCACCAGTTTAAAGATAGTCAATTTGGTGTTCAGGGAGATATTCAATATCGTAACTGGAATATCGCAGGAGATTTAGAGCAACTGTTGTTAAGATCTGGATTAACATATTCTCCAAAAGATAGTAATATTATGTTTACTTTAGGATATGCCAACATTACTACAGGAGCATTTGGAGACAATGATGACACAAGTGGAGAAAATAGAATTTATCAAGAAGCCTTGATTCCTCAAAAAATATTAAATCGTGTGTTTTTAACACATCGTTTTAGATATGAGCAACGATTTGTTGAAAATCAAGATTTTAGAACTAGATATCGTTACAATCTATTCATTAATATTCCTTTAAATAAGCCAACCTTAGAAAAAAATGCCATTTATACTGCCTTTTATAATGAGTTGTTTATAAACGGTCAGCAAGATATTGGTAATAATAATACTGTAGAGCTTTTTGACAGAAACAGAACCTATTTAGGTCTTGGTTATGTTTTAAAACCATCTATGCGATTTCAGTTTGGATGGATGAATCAAAAAACTAATACTTGGGGTAAAGGGCAATTACAATTTAGTTTCCACCACAACTTTTAAAATAAATATTAAACACAAACTATTAAATTTAACCAAAATGAAAAAGAATTTTAAAATTTTTGCAATTACAATTTTACTAATGGGATCTTTCTCTTGTAAAGAAGCTACTAAGGAAGCACCTCAGGAAAGCACTAATCAGACAGCAGATACTACATCTGTAGCTATTAAAAGTGTCTTAACAGCTGCTGAACAAGAAGATATGACACCAGACGAAATTATAGGTCGTTTAAAAAAAGGTAATGAAAACTTTGTAAATAATAATTTAACGCAACGTGATCATTCTGCACAACGTAGAAAAGCGACAATGGGACAATATCCAAAAGCAATTGTGTTATCATGTGTAGATAGTCGTGTACCAGTAGAAGATGTTTTTGATCTAGGAATTGGTGATATATTTGTAGCTCGAGTTGCTGGAAACATAGAAAATAAAGATATCGTTGGCTCTATGGAATTTGCTACAGCAGTAGCTGGATCTAAACTAGTTATAGTTATGGGTCATACTTCATGTGGAGCTGTTAAGCATGCTATAGATAATACAGATGCTGCTTCTATGAATATGAATGCTTTGTCTGACTTACTAGCAGAGATTAAGCCATCAGTAGAGATGACAGAAAAAAATGGAGAAGTATCGTCTAAAAATATTGAATTTACTAATAGCGTTATTAACAAAAATGCATTAGTAACTGTAGAAGACATCAAAAAACAATCACCAAAAATGGCTGAATTAGAAAAGGAAGGAAAAATAAAAATTGTGGCAGCTGTTTATGACATGGAGACTGGTAAAGTGAAGTTTTTAGATTAATAAACAAAAAGTTTTTAAATTTTAAGTAGGTGCTTGTTTCTAAAGCACCTACTTTTTTATTTAAATCATAATTACCTCACTTGACTTCTTAATACATATTTATGTAATAGTTTTGGAAAGAAACGCTTTAAATACACACCAAAAACTTCTTTTTTACCAATATAGGCTTCAAACTTTTCTTTTTTTATCGCTTTAATCATTTTCTCAGTAAAATCAGAAATTGATAACCCATTTTCAGTAGCAGCGTCCTGACTATTCTGTTTTGAGCCATCACCAACTAAAGCATTTTTAGCAACATTTGTATTAACAAAGCCAGGACAAATCATAGTTACTTTTATATTGTCTTTGTCGTGTTCCATACGTAACGCATCAAAAAATCCATGTAAGGCGTGTTTTGCGCCACAATATCCAGAGCGATAAGGCGAACTAAACTTACCCATCAAACTACTAACCACAACATAATGTCCAGTTTTATTTTTAATAAAATGTGGTAATAAGGCTTTACTTAAAGCAACTGTGCCTAAATAATCAATATCCATTAATTTTTTATCAACACTAATAGCTGTATCAACAATTAAAGCGCGTTGACTAACACCTCCATTATTAATTAATACATCTACCTTTCCAAAACAATTAATAGCTTGTTCTGCAATAGGTGACATAGCATCATAATTTACTAAATCAAAGGGTAAAACTGCAATGACTTCTGGATTGGGTAAACTGTATTTAATGTCATCTAAATCTGATTGATTTCTAGATGAAATTATTAACTGGCAATCCATTTTGGACAACGCTAGTACTAAACCTTTACCAATACCACTTGATGCTCCAGTAATCCATATTACTTTATTTTTGAAGGTCATGTAATCGTATATTTTAAAGTGAAATTACAAAATTAATTGAGTATTTTTGAAATCGTTAAAAATGAAAGCAACTTACCACAAACATATTTTAGAATTTAAAAGACCTAGCGGAACCTCTAGAGGTGTTTTAAAAACAAAAGAAACTTGGTTTATTACTATTGAGAATAATGGAAAACGTGGCATAGGCGAATGTGGTATCCTGAGAGGGTTGAGCATCGATGATAGGCCAGATTACGAGAATCAGCTAAAAAAAACTTGCGATAGTATAAATATGGGATTTGATTGGCTTTATATATTCAATATAAAGTTTCCGAGTATACAAATAGGACTAGAAATGGCTTTTAAAAGTTTTGAAAGCGATAACCAATTCATTTTATTCCCATCAAAATTTACAAAAGGAAAAGCTGCAATACCAATTAATGGATTAATCTGGATGGGAGATAAGGCTTTTATGAAACAACAAATTAAAGACAAGATATCATCTGGGTTTAATTGTATAAAATTGAAAATTGGAGCTTTAGATTTTCAAACTGAATTAGATATTTTAAAGGGAATCAGGCAAAATTTCAGCGAAAGCGATATAGAATTACGCGTCGATGCCAATGGTGCTTTTAAGCCAGAAGACGCTTTAGAAAAATTAAAACGATTGTCAGATTATCAACTGCACTCCATAGAACAGCCAATTAAAGCAGGACAATTTCAAGAAATGGCTAAACTTTGTGAGCTAACACCTTTACCAATTGCTTTGGATGAAGAGCTAATAGGTGTTTTTACTCAGCAGAAAAAAGAAGCTTTATTAAAAGGGATTAAACCACAATACATTATATTAAAACCTAGTTTTATAGGTGGATTTAAAGGAAGTAATGCATGGATTAATTTAGCTAAAAAACAGAATATTGGTTGGTGGATTACTAGTGCTTTAGAAAGTAATATTGGGCTTAATGCAATTGCACAATACACTTACTTAAAACAAAGTAAATTGCCTCAAGGACTAGGTACTGGTAGCTTGTTTACAAATAATATTAAGTCACCATTACAAGTAAAAAATGGTACATTGCAATACAATACTAATACTAATTGGGAATTTAATTTTTAGATTATGAATTTTATAAAACAAGCGTTTTATGTTAAACACGAATTTTGGCGCTATCTAGTAGGCTCACTAATAATTGCGGTTTTTGCCATTATTGGTCAATTTCCGTTTGCTATTGCTGCAATGGTAAAATATGTTCGTGAAGGCGGATCTATAGCTACTATGGAAGAACAAGATTTGATGACCGTTTTAGAACCAAATTTAAACTTGTTTTTAATGTTGCTGTCTTTTGCTATTGGCTTTATAGGGTTGATTATAGTAGTTAAATACTTGCATAACCAAACTATGAGGTCTGTAACTACTGCTAGACCAAAAATAGATTGGAACCGTATTTTATTTGCATTTGTATTTTGGGGAATTGTATCCTCTAGTATGATATTGATAGATTATTTTGCTAATCCAGAAGACTATGTTTTAAATTTTAAGCTCAATCGCTTTTTAATTTTAGCCTTAATTGCAGTGTTACTAATCCCAATACAAACCAGTTTAGAAGAATATATTTTTAGAGGCTATTTGATGCAAGGGTTTGGTGTGCTTGCTAAAAACAGATGGTTTCCACTAATCATGACGTCTGTAATCTTTGGTGGATTACACGTATTTAATCCAGAAGTTGGTAAACTAGGTTATGGTGTAATGGTGTATTACATTGGTACAGGATTGTTTTTAGGTATTATTACGCTTATGGACGAAGGTACAGAACTAGCGTTAGGGTTTCATGCTGCTAACAATTTATTTGGAGCCTTATTAGTATCTGCAGATTGGACGGTATTGCAAACACACTCTGTTTTAAAAGATATCTCTGAGCCAGGACAAGGATTTGGAGATATCGTAATTCCAGTGTTCATTGTATTTCCAATCTTATTATTCATTTTTGCAAAAAAATATAATTGGTCCAATTGGAAAGATAAATTGTTTGGTGATATAGAAGAACCCATAGTAGAAGATTTAGAAGCAATAGATTAACAATGACGCCAACTTTTGATAAAGTCCACAACAGATTTAAGTTAAATGGAAACTATTTTTCTTTTGAAGATTTAAAAGAAGTAGCTTATAGTTTAGTTAAAGAAGGAGAACCTTTTGAGAAAGACTTAGGTAACTTTTTACTAGATTGGTTGGATGACAAAGACTCTATTTTAGTCAAAACCTCAGGATCTACAGGTCAGCCTAAAACCATAGCTTTAAGTAAACAAGCAATGGTAAATTCTGCAATTGCTACTGGCGATTTTTTTAAATTACAACCAGGTGATTCTGCGTTGTTATGTTTGCCCGCAACCTACATAGCTGGAAAAATGATGCTAGTTCGTGCAATAGTACTAGGTTTAGAAATTGATAATGTAAAGCCTACAACCAATCCGATTTTTGATCCTGAAAAGCAGTATGATTTTTGTGCAATGATTCCTGCACAAGTTGAAAAAACATTACACAGAATTAATAATATAAAAATCCTTATTGTAGGAGGTGCTCCAGTATCTTATCAATTAAAAGTCAAGCTTCAAGATTTAAAAACTAAAGTTTTTGAAACCTATGGTATGACAGAAACCATTACACATATTGCTGTCAAACCATTAAATGCTTCTACTGTCTCCTCGAGCGCAGTCGAGAGGTCACACTTCCAAACCCTACCAAATATTACTATCTCACAAAATAAAAATGACTGTTTGGTTATTGAAGCACCACAATTAACAGCCTTTAAAATCGAAACTAATGATATTGTCAAGCTTCATTCCAAAACCAGTTTCCAGTGGTTGGGACGACTAGATAACGTTATCAATTCTGGAGGAGTCAAGTTGTTTCCGGAGCAAATAGAGGCAAAGCTTCAATCAACAATTAATTCGCGATTTTTTATTTCTTCAGAAAAAGATAACACCTTCGGGGAAGTTGCTATTTTAGTTATTGAAGCAGAAGGTAATACACTAAAACCAAACGTGTTTTCTAAGCTAACAGCTATAGAAACCCCTAAAAACGTGTATGCTATATCTCCATTTTCAGAAACATCTTCAGGAAAAATAGACAGAAATAAAACATTAGCACGACTTAAAAAGTAGAGTTTACTCATTCAAAAGTCTACTTCACTCAATATCAGTTTTATAATCTTTTATTTGGTTATAGGTTTGTTTTAAACTTTAAAACTAGCCATTATGAAACTTTTTAGATTATTCTTTTTCTTGATTTCAATTAACCTTATTGCACAAGAAGTACCAAGAATTAAATTGCAAGATTCCACATTTTTAGCATTAAAAGAATTAGACGTTAAAACAGAGGTTGTTGGTAATATTGCAACAACCACATATACTATGAAGTTTTTTAATGGAACAGATCGCGTATTGGAAGGCGAACTTGCTTTTCCGTTAGGACAAGGTCAATCTGTTACTAATTTTGCAATGGATGTTAATGGTAAAATGCGAGATGCTGTTATCGTAGAAAAAGAGCTAGGTCGAGTGGCTTACGAGTCTACAATACGTCAAACCATAGATCCAGGATTATTAGAAATTACAAAAGGTAATAATTATAAGGCTAGAGTATATCCAATTCCTGCTAATGATTATAAATTATTAAGCATAACTTTTGAGCAAGAAATGAATGCTAGCGATGGGAAACACGTCTATGAAATTCCGTTTAACTTTTCAGACCCACTAGATTTCAACTTAGATATTTTAGTATATAATACTAATCAGCAACCGGAAATTAAAAATAAGAATCCGTACAAATTAAAGTTTAAAAATAGTGACGGTGTTTTAAAGGCATCAGTAAATAAAAAAAATACTAAAGTCGACACATCGGTAGTTTTAGAGTTTCTAGTTGGTAATTCTGAAAGTGTAACCACCTACAACAACTATTTTAATGTGTATAAGTTATTTACTCCAAAAACAAGAATTAAGGAAAAGCCTAGTGACATCACTATATATTGGGATGCATCATACTCTATGAAGTTCAGAAATTTGGATGCAGAATTAAAACTTTTAGAATTGTATTTTGAATATTTAGATAATGTTAATGTCAATTTTGTAACCTTTAGTAACAAAATGTCTAAGTCTAAACAATTCAATATTAAAAATGGACATTGGAAAGCGCTTAAAAAGGATATTGAGTCAATAGTTTATGATGGAGGAACGTCTTATTTAGAATTAAAAAACGACACAAATAACGAAATCCTATTTTTTAGTGATGGTATGTTTAATTTAGGACAATTACAAGATACATTTAGAGGGCGATTATATGCTATTAACTCAGTTAAATCAGCTAATCATCAGTTTTTAGAATACACATCAAATCAAAATAATGGAAAATACATCAATTTAAATTTTACTAATCATGATCAGGCTTTACATGCATTAAAAACTGAAGCGTTTAAATTTTTAGGTATTAAAGATAACGACCTAATATCTGAGGTTTTCCCTTTGCCAAATACAACTATTACTAGTGATTTTTCAGTTTCAGGACAGTTTGAAAAAAACACAGATATACAATTAAATTTTGGATATGGAAATCAAGTCACAGAAAGTATTAAGATTACTTTAGAACAATCAAGTTTTAATAGCTTGGTTAAACGTTTGTGGGCAAAGAAAAAGCTTCAAGTATTAAATAATGATAAGGAGGTCAATAAAGATGAAATCATTAAACTTGCCAAAAAAAATCATCTTATTTCAGAGTTTACCTCACTAATCATTTTAGATAGGATTGAAGATTACGTGCGTTATAAAATAGAACCACCTGCAGAATTAAAAGCAGAATACAAACAACGTTTAGCAAATAGGGCATATGAAGACGAAGAGAGGTTTGAAAACATTCAAGATAGAAAAAATCAGCTTGTAGAAGATTATCAAGAATTAATAAAGTGGTATAACACTGTTTACCCAATAGTAACAGTTATTAGCGAACCAAAAAAAATAAACGATACTACAGTAACTGTAACAGAAACTAAAACTTGGGTTGTAGATACTTTACCAGAAATAACACCAACAGTTGCTCCAAATCTACCAACAGTTGCTCCAAGTCCACCAATAGTGAATACTCCAAAATCACAAACAAATTTAGATACTAACAAACGAATTGTATCTGGAGTCATTTCTGATGAAAACGGATTGCCACTTCCTGGTGCATATGTATTAATCAAAGGTACATCAAATGGTACTTCTACAGATTTTGACGGAAACTTTAGTATTAATGCTGAAGTAGGAGATGTTATTGAAGTAGGTTATATTGGGTATGGAACCAAAATAATAACTATTGGTGGCTCAAATAATATTAATTTTTCTCTAGAACCAGACAACAGTTTAGACGAAGTGGTAATTGTTGGTTACGGTACAACAACTACAAAAGCCTTTACAGGTGTAGCATCTACTGTTATTGCAGAAAATATTGAAGTAAAATCATTTACTAACGTAACTCAAGCATTAGCGGGTGAGGTTGCAGGTGTATCAGTTATTAATACTTCTGGACAACCAGGTTCTGTTAATACTGTACGTGTAAGAGGATATGGTTCCCCAATTGGTAATACCTCTCCTTTATATATTGTTGATGGAGTTCCAGTTAATGAATCAGAATTTAAAACTATAGCAACCGATGATATAAACAATATGACTATATTAAAAGATGCTTCCGCCACTTCTCTCTTTGGTAGTAGAGCTGCAAACGGAGTAATTGTTATCACTACTAAAGAAGGTTTAAATACTAATGCTGAGCAAATTCAAGAATTAGATAAAAAAATTAGAGAAGATATAAACTTTAAACCATGGTCGCCAGACAGCGATTACATTAAAATACTATTGGCACAGTCGACTATAAAAGATGCTTATAATAAATATTTAGAACTTAGAATTAAATATAGAAATACGCCATCTTTTTTTATAGATGTCGCAGAGTTTTTCGATTCTAAAAAGGATAAATCACTAGCTATTAAAGTGTTATCTAATTTAGCTGAAATAGATTTAGATAATCACGAAGTAATGCGAGCATTAGCTTATAAATTAGAATATTTTAAGCAATATGATTTAGCATTACACGTGTACAAAGAAGTATTAAAACTAAGACCAGAAGAACCACAATCTACTAGAGATTTAGCTTTGGCTTATGAAAACTTAGGTGACTACCAAAAGGCTTTTGATTTGCTTTATTCGATAGTTGAAGGACAATTAGTTGAAAAAGATTTAGATAAGCGTTTTTATGGCATCGAGCATCTAGCTTTTGTAGAAGCTGGACATCTATTGAATAAATATAGTAAAAGTTTAAATCTTACAGATGCCCAAAGACAACTCATTAAACCAATAGAAGTCGATTTACGTGTCGTTGCAGACTGGAATCATAATGATACAGATTTAGATTTGTGGGTAGACACTCCAGAAGAATATGCTATTAGCTATAAAAACAAAAGATCAGATTATGGAGATAGATTATCTGAAGACATGACTGAAGGGTATGGTCCAGAAGAGTTTATGATTAAAAAAGGACTAAAAGGTGACTACAATATTGAAGTCGATTATTTTGCTGACGAAGTCCAAAAAATATCAGGACCTACAACTTTAAAAATCACCATTTTTAAAAATTATGGTAGTAAAAACGAAACTAAAGAGGTGAGGATTTACAGATTAGACATTGAGAAAGATTTATTAGAAATAGGATCAATAAATTTTAAATAACAAGTTTTTGGTTGTTTACTAGTTATTTAAAATTAAAAAGGAACGTTTTATAACGTTCCTTTTTTTCCCTTTTAAATGTAATTTAGATTTTTAAAAATTCTACTCGTCTGTTATTAGCTTTCTCTTCTGGATTACTATTGGTGTTTAGTGGTTCACTTTCTCCTTTACCTAACGTGGATAACCGTGTTTCATTTATTCCTAGATTAATTAGTGCTTGTTTTACTGCTTCTGCACGTTGTTGCGAAAGACTTAAATTACTTTCTGTGGTCCCATCACTATCTGTATGACCAATAATTTGAAAACTCCAATCTGGATTCTCAGTCATTACTTCTGCTATTTTATTGATAACACCCATTGATTGTGGTTGCATGTCTGCTTTACCAGAATCAAATAATATACCATTGGTAACATATTTTCCTTCAGAAGAAATGCGTTTGTACATTTGTCCTCCTCCATGTGCAATACGTATATTTTTTATTGGAGCATTAAGTTTTTGTTTATTATTAGAGTACCCTCTAAACTGAATAGCTACAACATCAGGCACTACATAAAATTTTGGTAAATTGGATATACGCTTTTCATCATAATACAATTTAAATTTTCCTTTATTGTAAGACATTGCTATATGATGCCAAGCATTCATTTTTCCTAGAGACACCTTTTCTAATGCAAAGCTACTATTAGAGGCATGTCCAGTAGTATTTTTACCATTGCTAAGCATTAATCTAACATCATTGCTAGAAGAATATTTTAACTTTTTTGAGTCAAATATGATTTCTATTTCTGTCCAAAAGTTACTGGCATCAGCACTTTCGACATAAACATCAAATTCAATAGTAAATTCATCTCCTAAATAGTTTGGATTATTAAATAAAGGTGTAATCCTGTTATTATATTCTGCTGTACCTATTATTACTTTTTCACCATTAAATCGTGCAATTTCTGCACCACCTTTAACCAAATCCCATCGTGAAGGAAACTCGCCAACTTCTTCATATCTTAAATCATCATAAAAAATAACTTTTTCGCCAGGAATAAATTTGTAATTACGCCAAATCTCAGGAGTTTTTTGCTCTGAGGAATTATGATTTGGCGATTCTTTTTTATTTTCAGGTTCAGGAGCGTCTTCTTTTCTTTGTTGTTCCTCTTCTTGTTCTTCAGGTATTTTTTCGTCTTTTTTTTCTTCTAATATATCATCGATTTTTTCATCAGCTTTTTGCTCAATCTTTCTTTCAGCTTTTTTTTGAATTTTTTTCCAAATTTGAGCTTCGACAGATTGAAATGAAAAAACTAAAAAGCAAATCGATAAAATTGTAGTTAAGTATTTCATTTTTAACGGATTAATTGTATCTCTAAAATACAAAAAAACGTTTTAAAATTGTTTCAATACCTAAATAAAAGTTTAAACCTGTAAAACTCCCATGTTAAAAGATTTTTCAATAGGAGCGTGGTTTGCAGCTTCAATACCCATACTAATCCATGTTCTGGTGTCTAATGGGTCAATAACAGCATCTGTCCAAATACGGGAAGCCGCATAATAAGGTGATACTTGATTGTCATATCTAGCTTTAATTTTATTGAATAATTCGTCTTCCTTGTCCTTGGTAATGGTTTCGCCTTTCTTTTTTAAAGAAGCAGTTTCAATTTGTAATAGTACTTTTGCAGCACTATTACCACTCATTACAGCTAATTCTGCACTTGGCCAAGCAGCAATTAGTCTAGGATCATAAGCTTTCCCACACATTGCGTAATTACCAGCTCCATAACTATTACCTAAGATAATGGTGAATTTTGGTACCACACTATTACTCACAGCATTCACCATTTTTGCACCATCTTTAATAATTCCAGAATGTTCACTTTTACTACCTACCATAAAACCGGTAACGTCTTGTAAAAACACTAACGGAATCTTTTTCTGGTTACAATTAGCAATAAAGCGTGTGGCTTTATCTGCACTATCATTATAGATAACACCTCCAAATTGCATTTCACCTTTTTTGGTTTTCACTAATGTACGTTGGTTGGCAACAATACCTACAGCCCAACCATCTATTCTGGCATAAGCGGTAATAATGGTTTTTCCGTAACCTTCTTTATATTCATCAAATTCAGATCCATCAACTAAACGTTTGATAATCTCTTTCATGTCATACTGATCTGCTCTAGATTTAGGTAGTATTCCGTAGATATCTTCTGGATTATCTTTTGGTTTTTTACTGTCAGCTCGATTAAAACCGGCTTTGTCATAATCGCCAATTTTATCCACGATGCGCTTAATTTTATTTAGTGCATCTTTATCGTCTTTGGCTTTATAATCGGTTACTCCACTAATTTCGCAATGTGTTGTAGCACCACCCAAAGTTTCGTTATCTATCGTTTCTCCAATAGCAGCTTTAACTAAATAACTTCCAGCAAGGAAGATACTTCCGGTTTTATCAACTATTAATGCTTCGTCACTCATAATTGGTAAATAGGCTCCACCTGCAACACAACTACCCATAACTGCAGCAATTTGGGTAATTCCCATACTACTCATTACCGCATTGTTTCTAAAAATGCGACCAAAATGTTCTTTATCAGGAAATATTTCATCCTGCATTGGTAAATAGACTCCTGCAGAATCCACAAGATATATAATTGGTAATCTGTTCTCTATTGCAATTTCTTGAGCACGTAAATTCTTTTTTCCTGTAATTGGGAACCATGCTCCAGCTTTTACTGTTGCATCATTAGCTACGACAATACATTGTTTTCCTTTGATGTAACCCATTTTAACAACAACACCTCCAGAAGGACAACCACCATGCTCTTCATACATACCATCGCCTGCAAAAGCACCAATTTCTATACTTTTCTTTTTTGAATCTAGAAGATAGTTTATACGTTCTCTAGCAGTCATTTTTCCTTGTCCGTGTAACTTTTCAATACGTTTTTCTCCGCCACCAAGTTTTACTTTGGCTAATCTAGATTTAAGTTCAGAAAGGAGTAGTTTATTATGATCTTCGTTTTTATTGAAGTTAATATCCATTGTTAGAATTTTGTTTGACGTAAAAATACAAAAGATAATAGTCTAATGAAACATCTATTTAATTACTATTTTTTATTTTGAAAAAAAGACTTGTAAGTATCGAT